>JAZRAM010000137.1:0-11215 GCA_045634565.1 Bacilli bacterium | reverse complement strand
ATTTTTCATATAAATCTTTTTCTCTTCTAATATTAACTACTATACTTTTCATATTACCACCATAATTATTATAACATATAAAATAGATTTTTATCTATGTTTTATTTCTAATCTATTTTAATAATAGCAACTATTGCATGTTCTAGTAATTCATCAAATTGCATTTTATCTATACCAAGTATGTCAAAAGATTTTAAATCATCTTTCATTTCAATAAACTTATGAATCTCTATATTTTTAAATCCTATTTCGCCAAAAAAAGTTTTAATGTGATCTATATCATTGAATCTATCTTTCAAATCATTTCTTGAAGTCACATTATTTAAATCGTTATTAAAATTAGGTAAACATTTATCTTGTTTTTCTATAAACTTTTTAGGAGTTACATCACAAGTAATCCAAACTCCACCATATTTTTTTAGAATATTATAAATGTTGGTTGCTACTATACGCTTTTCTTCAAAAGTTAAGTATCTAAGTAAACCTTCATTTATTATTGCAAGTTGCTCATTCCAATTAAAATATTGTTCACATTTCTTATAATCATTTTCATTTAATGCATTACCACTTACTATATTCAAATTTTGTGGAATTTCCGCTATATCATTCAATAATTTTAACTTATTTTTTGAAACTTCTTCTAAATCCATTTCCACATATTTAAATCCTTTTTTTGAATAAATCAATCCTCTTGATGTATAACCAGCAGCTAATTCTAATACTTGATTTATATTTTGTTTATCAAGTAATTTATTTATTAATTTATACCTTGCTTCTATTTCGGGTGCTAATAATTTATTCAATTTAATATTATCTTTACAATTTTTATTTAACCAATTATATATTTCTTTTTCATAAGGAATATCTGTAAAAATTCTAGGATAAGAAGTTAATATAGCGGTAGGACTAATACTCTCAAAATCATCTAACATTATAACACCATCCTTTTATACGTTATTATTTTTTATTATTTTAAATACTCATCTAAATATTTTTACACTCTAATACATTTTTTTAGCAAACTTCAAAGAATTCTAAAACTGTATTTATATGCTCTATATCATGTCCAAAATCATCTTTATATCACTTTCTAATACCAATAGTCATGACTATTTAAAGTTGTTTTTTCTTCTTTTTTTATACTGATTATTTCCTTTAATAGTATATCAGTACAAAATTCTAAAAACTCATTTATTAAATCTTCATTTAAGTAATAAAATTCAGAAGTTTTTTCATCAACAAAATCTAATCTTAATTCATTTTCTAACTCAGAAACAGTTTTTAAATCTAAGCTATCAGGCACATCATCTACATTTATAGAAAAACTATTTAAATTATATTTTTCTTTTAATAAATAATTTAAATTGTGATAATCAGAATATAATTTTTCCTTAAAATTAGGCTCATTTCTTTTACTATACAAGTTTTTTGTCTTATAGAAAAAATTTCTATATAAAACATCTGATACTAAATGAATATAATATCCTAAATATAAATCATCATTTAATATTTTATCTTTATAATTATTAAAAAACTTAGTAAAATCCATTACTTTTTTATCGTCCTTTTCAACTATGTAATGTGCTTCAGCATGAGATTCAACTGTTTTTGCATGTGAATCTGGAATCAAAGAACCCAATATAAATCTATAATCATTTTTTATATTTGTTTTATCTATTAATATTTTAGCTAAAGCATAATGAACTGTTCTTTGTGCCATAATTATTTCTCCTTACCTACTTCAATAGGATTTACATGTATTACTGTTAAATATATTTCATCAAGTTTTTTACCTATTTCTTTTTCTAAATTATCAGCTATTTTATGACTTTCAAAAGTAGTTAAATTACCATCTACATAGATTGTAAATGATATTTGATATTTATATCCTACGGGAGTTGAATTAAAGTGTATAACTTTTTTTATTTCTTCATGAGAGTTTATAATTTCATAAACTTTTTTCTTTGTTTCATCGGATATAGATTTATCCATTAAAACGTCATAACTTTCTTTAAATATTTTTAGGGATGTTAAAATCATCCATATAGAAATTAAAGCACCCACTACTCCATCAAACCAATAAACATTTAATAAAGTAAGTAAACAAGCAAATAGATTACAAAGTGTTATAACACAGTCATTTCTATGATCTTTAGAATTAGCTTTTATAAGTAAGTTATTATATTTTTTTGATAATTTATCTGTATATATAAATAAACATAATTTAGTTATGATTGTTACTATGCACACTATTACAAGCCAAATAGAAAATTGATATTTATTATGATTAAAGATTGAATTAATAGAATCTTTAAACACAAGTAATCCCATTAATATCATAGCTATACTTATTAGCATAGAATAAATATATTCTGCCTTTCCATGGCCTAAGTTGTGATCATCATCAGAAGGAATACTAGCAATTTGATTACCTATAAATGTCATAACACTCGATATTATATCCCCTGCACTATTAAATGCATCTGCAATCATTGCTTGACTATTCGTAATAAATCCTATTGCTGCTTTTATTATAAGTAAAAATAAATTACCTAATATACCAAATATACTAGCTATTTTTATACTTTTAAATCTTTTCAAATTATTCACCTATATTTTCTATAAAATTAAATTTTTCTATTATATCTTTTCCTATTAAATTATTAACAAATTCTATACATTCTTCATACATTCTTATTTGTTCTTTGTAATGAGCATCTATGCTGTATAAAACTTTTATATTATAATTAGAAGCAATTTTCCAAAATTCTTTACAAGGATAAAAAATTTTATTTTTTATATTAGATAAATATAAAAATGCTTCTGTTAAATTTATTTCTAAAGGTATATTATGTTTTTCAGCAGAAGAACATATCATATTGGCAACCCTTTCTTCTATATTTCCGAATGAATGTCTATCTATCATATAAAGATCTGGGTGCGCTATTAAATCTGGAATATTATTTTCCATAGCCATTTCTAAATATTTAGCATAAGTTAAAAGTTCTTCATCTGTAAAATCATGATATCTAAATCTAATTAATTCATTATCTTTTCCTAATATAAAATGTTGACCTAATACTATTCTATCAGATGCATTTTTTAATTCTAATAAATCTTCTTCTTTTCCTGGTCTATATTCTACTTCAAAACCAGTTTCTATTTCTATAACACCTGAATATTTTTCTTTTAATTTTTCTATACTTTTTAAATATTCGTCTTTTTGATTATAAGCCATTCTCATTACTCTTCTATCATCAGTTCCATCTTTATGTGGACAGTGATCTGTAAATGATATTTTTTTAAATCCCTTATTTATAAACTCACGCACAAAGTCTTCATCGGACATTGTGCTATCTGCATGACCGCATCTAAAAGTATGCCCATGATAATTAAAGTTTTGAAGTTTTTTCATAACTCACCTCTTATATTTTATTCTAAATTAACAATTTATATTATATCATGTTAGAGTGTGTTAGTAAATCAATTTATTGATTTTATTATTCTTTCTAAGTAATCTATATCTTCTATTTTGTTTATAGCGAAACATTTCTTACCTAAATCTTTTAAGGAAGCTCCTAGATGGTATAAAGTATTATCAATTATTATAAATCTATCGTGAAATAGATTACTATATTTTATTTTTAAATTAGGATATTGTTTATTAAACTTTCTTATATAAGTTGCAGTTAAATAATGCGAACTTGTTATTAACTCTACACTTGCATTTTCTTTTTTATAAACTAACATATCTAATATACTTTTATCTATATAATTATCTATTATGATTATTTTACTATTTGCTTCTTTTATTAAATCTATTATCAAACTATAACTATCATATATTTGTCCATTAAAAAATATTTTTTGTTTATCTAATTTTTTAGGTTCTAATTTATCAAATAGTTCATCTATTTTATCTTTACACTCAATTATCTCATACTCTACTGTAGTTAATCTTTTGAATATATCCTTATTTTCATTTATAAAATGTCTCATTGCTATAAATGCATTTATTATTTTCTTACTTATTTCGACAGCTATTTCACTTTTTAACATTCCTGCAAGCATCATAATACCATGCTCTGTAAATACATAAGGCAATTTTCTTCTACCACCATGTCCTTCGTAGTTTGAAGTCGCAAATTGCGACTTCAAGTACATAATTTCTTTATCTTCATTACGCGTTATTTGAAAACAAAATTCTTCTGGAAATCTATCAATATTCCTTTTCACTATTTCATTAATTCTTTTTGTTTCATATCCATATAACCTAGCAACATCACTATCTAACATAACTTGTTTATTTCTAATCTCGTATATAAGATTTTCTATTTTTATTTCTTGTAGCATAATTACTCCTTTCAGTAATTACATTATTAGCACATTTCAAAAATAAAATCAAAAAGCAGTTTTTATAATTTTGCATAATTAATTTAACAGTAATTATTCATTTTATCTAAATATTAAAAAAAACTGTATAAAAAACTTAACAATTTTACAAAAATAATAAAAAATAAAAAAACTCAAATTATTTTGAGTTCTCTTTCCATATCTTATATTCTTTTTTCATACAAACTCCACATGGTCTATATCCTAATTTTTTTGCAGTTTCTTCATATTCAAAAAATACTCTATTATCTACATAATAACCTTTCTTAATCCAATTTAAAGCTGATTTGCAATCTAGTTTACCATATATTTTTAGTTTTTTATTACCGCCCATAGTACCAGGTATTTTACTTAAAACTATACCACTCTTAGTTAGTAACTTATAATCTTTCTTGCCATATTTCAAAAAATTTTCTTTTACTCTTTCTAAAAGTAACTTATATCTTTTTTTAGTATCTTCGTTAGAAAGCAAATATTCTCTCGTTCTTTCTATACCTGTTTCATAATTAGGTAAAGTATTAAATTGAGATACTGTTAAATCTACTATTTCACCATTTATTAAATTATAATAATGACTTCCATATTCACTTTCACATCTCATTATTTTTCCACCTAAAAAATCATTAAGAACTAAAGCAGCTACTGCACCTTGACCTAAACATTTAATATTTTCATTCCATTTATCTGTCCATGTAGGATAACAAGTATCCTTATCAAATGACATACTAACTATTTCACTTACTTCATTTATTATCATATACATCACCAATATCATAGTAACACAGGAATAATGATATGTAAATAATTTTATTACTAAAAGTTATTTATTCTCTGTTTTTACTAATAATTTATAATTTTTTTTATTCTTAACAAAATTTTCTTTTACTCTTTCTAAAAGTAATTTATATCTTTTTTTAGTATCTTCGTTAGAAAGTAAATATTTTCTTGTTCTTTCTATACCTGTTTCATAATTAGGTAAAGTATTAAATTGAGATACTGTTAAATCTACTATTTCACCATTTATTAAATTATAATAATGACTACCTGTTTCACTCTCACATCTCATTATTTTTCCACCTAAAAAATCATTAAGAACTAAAGCAGTAATTGCACATTGACCTAAAGTCTTGTTTTCTAAAGTCCATTTATCTCTTAAGTTTGGATAACATGTATCTTTACTAAAAGACATACTAACCATTTCACATACTTCATCCATTATCACATACATCACCATCTTAATTTTATCATATATAGATAAGTGTGTAAATTATATTTTTATCAATATTATTCCTATAATTATTAGTATCCCAGCAATTATTTTTTTTATTAAATTGTTTTTTTCTTTAAGTATGAAATAACTTATAATAACATTTAAAATAACCGTTAAACTTAAAAGGGGCGCAACTATACTAATACTACCTAACTGATATGATTTTAGCTTTGTTATCATCATAAGACTCCAAGAGATTCCTGTAAGAAAAAGAATTACTTTATTTGAATTTTTATATTCAATAATTATATTTTTTATTTTTATTCTCTCAAATAAAAATATCAATATCATAGGTATTAAAAAAGTTAATAATACATAAAAAGCTAAATTAAATTTACTTGAATAGTTGACATCTAAAAAAAGAGCAATAGTTAAACAAATATTAGCTAGTATTCCAAATAAAAGTGATTTATTAAATTTAAAGTTTTCCTTATTATAAAATACAATTACATTACTTAAAACTATTAAAATTGCTCCTATAAACTTATTTATTACAAACGGTTCTTTAAAAAATAATAATCCAGCAAAAATCATAAAAACTGTTGATAATTGTTTTAATATAATATAAGTAGAGGCTTCTAAACCTTTTCTTGCTGTAGTACCTAATCTATCATTTATTGTATAGAAAAGGATTGCTAAAAATAAAAACAAATAAATTTTAAGGTTTGTTGGAAATTTAAATTTGAAAAGAGGTAAAAAAAAGATACAAGTAATAATAGATATAATTTGAATTAATATTGTTAATTCTCCATCATTAATATTTTTTTTAGTAACTATTTTATAACTTTGATTAAATATTACAGTTATAATTAAATAACAAACTATATAAAATTTAAAATCATTAAATAAGTTCATATAATCCCCTATTTAATTATATAAAAAAATATTAATTATATTTTATTAATTAATATTTTTACTATGAAATTAATTTAAATATTATTACCATTTTAATTTTATTTTATTAGCGTACTCCCAATTTAATTCTTTTGGTACATCTTGTAATTGTTTATAAGCTTCATACATTAAGCAGGCTATTGTATTAGAAGATATACATCCAGTAGTACCACCAAACATTGGAATAACAATACTTTCTATATTATGTTTTTTTGCTTCTATTAAAGTAGACCTCATACAATGATATATTACCCTTGAATCAAGTATTCTTTCTGGTACTCTCATAGTAGGCGTATGTATTAAATATTCATTTTCTTTTCCTGTTTCTATAATAAAACTAGTACCTATTGGTTGTTCGCCATAATAATTATCTATTATATATTTTTGAACTCTTTTTTGTAACTGATCTCCATACCATTTAGTGATTGCTAAATCAAAACCACCATCCATTAGGCCAAATGAATTGGCCGGAGATACAACACAATTAACTTTATTATTTTTCATAAACTCAATAAAATCAGAATTTATATATTCTATATTAGTTTCTTCTTTAAAATATAATTTTAAATTTTCCAATTTATTTTCATGTCTTTCAACAAAATATATTTTCATACTATCACCTTTGAAATATTATAACATAAAAAATTATTTTAAATACCCTTTTCAATCAAATATTTCGCAAGTGGTATATCAGCTTTAGCTAAATCATATTCTAATAAGTTTTTAATATCAACCCAACAATATTCAAAATGATCGTGTAATTTAAAATCCCCGCTTATATAACTACATTCATATAATCTTAAATCTATAGTTCTATTAGGATATTCACATATATTATTGTTTATAAATTTATTTACTTTTATATGCATATCAAACTCTTCTTTTATTTCTCTTTCAATAGCACATTCTTCGCTTTCATTTAACTCTACTTTACCTCCAGGAAATTCCCATTTACCTAATGTATTTTCATCTCCGGTTGCTCTTTTGGCTATTAAAACTTTCCCATCTTTTTTTATTAAAGCTGCTACTACTGTTATCATACTATCACCTGCTTTTTTATTTTATATAATTATTTAAATCAAATCCATTTTGTATAGCTATTTGTTCTAATTTTGCCTCAGAAGCAAGTTCTACATCAGTAACATCAATTACTGCTATAGGGAAATAAGGCATAGCACTACCAAAATAATCTATTAAATCTCTTCTTAATCTTTCATAATCTATTTCTTCACACATACTATCACTCCATAAATTACTTATATTTTATCGAGTAAAAGAAAAAAAGTCAATTAAGACTTTTTAAATTTATATTTTATGTTGCTTAACCAATTACCTATTTTTACTCTATTTAAATAAATAATAAGACCTAATAATGCAATTACAAATAAAGAAATTATACTTTTAAAAAATGCTGGTTTACTATTATCTACTTCAGTACCATTTACCATTCTTAAAGTACTTTTAGTAACACTATACATACCATTTTCTTTTTCTGCAGAATATCCACTTTTTAAATACTCTGAAGGATTAGAAGAATATTTCCCACCACTTATAAATCCACTATGTATATCTTTAAAAGACTCTGAAAAAGAAAATACATTTTTTCCGGCTTGACTTGTAAAAGCACCATTTGAAAAACTCATAGAATAGATTAAACTACTATTTCCTCTTCCAATATATTCATAAATAACATGACTATTTTTACTTATAAGATTACCATTACTTATATCTATTTGAATACCACCAGCATATCCGTTATTAGACTCTATTTGTATTGCAGTACCACTTGCTTTTATACCATTATTATATCCGCCAGTAGGTGTTTTATCTATACCTGTGGCAGTTATATTAGCACCATTTATATTTAATATACCTGATTTTATTCCTATACCAGATTCTACTCCTGTTATATTTGCTTTACCTATATAAAAAGTTGAATAACCAGCTATATAAAGTCCAGCACCTGTTGAGTTAATCTCAGCTCCATCTGAAATATTAACTACGGGGTGTGCTTCAGTATCTTTTATATTTCCATTTACATAAACACCTACACCACTACTACCATTTACATCATCAACAGCATTTATCTTACCATCTAAGTAAACAGATACTCCATATGATTTAGAATTTTCATGATTTATAAATATTCCTGACCAGCCTTCTAGCGTTACTTCCTTACCTACATGAACCGAACTATATTTATCATTTGTAGGATCATTACTACCAACAAGCATAATAGCACCATAATTAGGATTAATTTCTCTTATAGTTCCACTACCACTTAAGTCTAAAAAACCCCCTTTTACTTGAAATACTTTTTCAGGAGCAACTATATCGTTACCATTAAGATTTATATTTACTGTTTTGTTAATTTGTAAAGAACTATTTAAGGTTACATCTGTCAGGAGTGTTATTACATCATTATTACCTACATTTAAAATTGCTTCTTCTAAAGAAGAATAGTATTTATCACCTACTTTAGCAAGTGGTACAACACTTGCATTTATTTTTATTGGCAATATAGCTATACTTAATATCAAACACAAAATAAATTTTTTCATTGTACACCTCTATACATTTTATTCAGTCAAGTATTTTTTATAAACAAAAAAAGAAAATAATTTTCATTATTTTCTTACTAATACTTTAGATTCTTCTTTTTTATAACAATTACTTGGAATAAATGCTTCTGAATTTAAAAATTTCTCATATTTCGAAATTGGGAAAACTATTACCCTAGTAGTTCCTTTTTTAGGATCAATATCCTTTAATTCTATCATAGGTTCTAAAGTAAGTGGTGATGTATAAGTCCTTATATTCCCATGAGCTAAACTATCTCTTATTACTTCACAAACTATTTTATTCCAAATTTCATTATCATCAGTTAAAACACATTTATTTTTTTCTTTTACAAAACTATTTTGAAAATAATTTTCTGTTACTGGAGATTTATCTTTATTTTCTGAGTACTTAAATATATCTGGATCGTTAACATCAAAATCTATTTTACTATAATCCAATTCATCAAAATCATTATTTTGTAAACGATACATTAATAAATAAGATTTTAATAACATTAGTGCAGGATAACAAGATTCAGTACCAAATTCATCTCCATCAAAGAAAGATGAAGAAAACATAGGACTATTAAGTGAAGAATAAAGATACCAAAAATGACTCATCCAATTACTAATTTCTATTTTAGGAGTTAATTCATATTTTAAATGAGTACTTATTATACCTCCTTGTAATATATAATCCATTTTATAAAAATCTTCACCATAATTTTTTTCTATATAATTAATAATATGTCCCACATGTTCTTGAGATATTCTTTTTGTTTCCCATTTTATATTATCTATATTTTTATTTGTTTTTAAGCTTTCTACAAACTTTTCTACATCGACAAAATAATCTTTATTTAAAGATGCTTTTAAAATCAATTCTGGACTCTCTATTCCTATTGATTTTAAATTTTTATAAGATAACTCATTTATAGTCATTAAACTTAAATGAACTAATAAATCCATTTTATTTTTTATTTGTTTTTTAGGTACTTGATAAGTATATATTGACTCAGTAAGTCCGAGTGCCTCTATATTACCAAAATATTCAAATACAAACATCTGAAACTGCAAATTAAATAATTCTGCCTCATAATAACTTTTTGTTTTTAATTTAGTAAAAGGCATAAACGGTGTTTCTTCATCTATATAAAAATTACTGTGTAATAAAGAATTACGTATACGCTTTAAAAAATCAATATTTTCTTTATCTGTATTAGGATTTATTTTAATACTTAACCAATTATCAAAATCAGTAGAAATTACTCTAGAGTCATTAAAATTCTTAAGTCTTAATTTTTGTTCTGGACTAAATTTAAAATTTGATATATCTAATTCATTATTATTTTTTTTATATTCTATTATTTTACCTGTTTTTTCTATTGCTTCTTTATTAAGACCAAGAAGCGCTATAATAGTTGTAAACATAAGATTACTAAATTCAGATTGAGCAACTTTAGAATTCGCTTTATATTTGTTTATTAACTCTTGCCTAAATTTTAAAGTGTTTTCTTTGTTATAACCATTTCTATATACTTCTATTAATCTATTTATTGCATTATATGATCTACGATAATATCTTTCACATGCTTCCATAAATACACCCCTTCGATCGAGATTGTATTATAACACAAATATTAAGATAAAGCAAAACAAAGATATAATTATACATTATATCTTAAAACTTCATCTATTATATTCTCATATTCGCTTATTAAATTTTGAAGAGTTTGTGCTATTTTTTTTAATGATATCTCATAATTTGCGTTAGAAGAAAAATCTAAATCTACTCTATAAGATATACTTGAATTTTTCTTATTATCGAAAGCTAAACTTCTATTTTTAGTTATTCCCTTAGATTTAAATTTTTCTAAATCTTCTTGTGTTAAATTGTGTTCTAAATGTAACACAACATCACATTTCGTATTATTAGATAAAATCTTATCATCTCTAAATAATAATTCAAAATGTGCTCCTTGATGATTTTCATTTCTCCAACCATCTTTATAATATTGAATATAATTTCTTAAAGCTATACTCTTATCATCATCTGTTTTATATACATTTGAAGATTCATTTATTATATTTAGTAAGT
>JAZRAM010000136.1:0-14725 GCA_045634565.1 Bacilli bacterium | reverse complement strand
ATACGTCTTGTAACGTTTGATACTTATTCATTATCTATTAATAAATCGAATTGTACTCTGAAATTTCTATCCTTTGATAATGTTAATCCAGCATTAGTTTTTAATTGAAGCCCACCAGTAATTTTATTTAATACATAAGATATTGTTTGACTTGAAAAATCACTAGCATGCATTACGATTGAACCCCAACTAACACGTGTACCTTGAACAGGAATTATTTTATCTAAAATATAAGATGGTAGATTAAAAGTAGATAATGTAGTTCCGTCATCTATAACAGTAGTATTTTCTACTGAACCAAAAATTACACACATTAAATGAGTACCACTTAATGACCATTTATTATAAGAAATTGTTACTCCACTAATTGTTTCTGAAACTCCGTTATCTTCAACAAATCTTAAATTACCTTTAGAGTCCCTAATTTCTTCCATTAGATTCTCATTAGTAATATCAGTACTATTATAAACCCATTCTCCGTCTACATAGTCAAATGATACAGTTTCACTATATCCAGCATTGAAGTATGATAGACAAATGCCTTGTCCCTCTTCTTTATAAGTTACGATATAAGTGTGCTTTTGGTCACCAGTTGTTTTTACAACTATATCTCCAGCTTGTAGGTCATTTATCTCATCAGTTGTTAAATCCTTAATTGATCCACTTGCAACTAGTTTAGCTGAAGCTTTTTCTAGCTTGTCGATTAGGTACTCTGGTACCATTCTTCTACCATAAGAATTTTCTTTTGTAATTGGTTGCATTGTTTTCTTTGCCATTTTCTTTTTCCCCCTTAAATTAATCTTCTAACTACATCTCTACATATTACTGTAGCGAAAGATGTTTCATTGATCATATATGTTCCATTTTCATTCATATACATATAAATAGCCATAATATCTCCAGAATCTTCATCAGTAGCCCTTACTCCACAAACTATAGATTCGAAGTAATCACTTGAGCTTGTACCCTCATTATAGAATTCAAATGTGTCGCTTTCAATTCTACCAGTTGCTGGTAGTCCATGTTCGATATCATTATGTCCTAAGTAATATAGCCATGCTCTAACATCACCTTCTGTCATTACTTCTGGGTTATCACTAAAAATTCTAAATTTAATGAAATTTGATGAGTTTTCTATATTGTCTGAACTTTGACTTGCTATTGTAATAGCATGTTCATAAATTCCCTTATATAACTTTGTTTGATTAACACTGCCATTTTCTAATTTTGCTGTTGTTATAGCACTAGCTTGAATTTTATCAGTTGTTACTGAGTCATTTGCTAACTTAAGTGAAGTAATTGCTCCATTTGCGATTTTATTTGTTGCTACGGCACTATCAGCTAATTTAATAGTTGTAACTGCTCCACTTGAAATTTTAGATGAGGTAATTGCTCCCTCTTGGATCATATCAGTAGAAATAGTTAAATTTGATAAGTATTCATTTACTATTTCCATTTGGTTTTCTAATTCTGAGACTCTTCTTTTTAAATCAATAATTTCTTGGTCAGTAGGTCCTAGATTTTCTAATTCTTCTTTTATTTTTTCGATATCGTTTGCATTTTCACAAACTTGTTCTTGCGTATTTCTATAAGCCTTACCTTTTAGTTTTATCATTTTTATCCACCTCTTCCTTAATTTCATCAAACAGGTCTTCGACTTCATCTTTTGTGATACTCCCGTCACTACTCGCCTTTTTATACCATTTATAACAAATGTAACAAATAGTAACTAAGCTTACTAGTGAGCTAAGAATTATCTGTATTAATTCAAATGTTTCGTTAGCTTGTGATACAGTCAATATCCATGATATACCACTCCCTACTACTCCAGTAGCTTCATCTTTCATACTATCAACTCTCCTCTACAAATACTGGACCTCTATTTTTCCAAATGAACATTTTAAACAATTTTCTAAATTTGCTAATAAATTCATCTGTGTAAGCGTCACTAAGACTCTCTGTAAGCAACGCTAAGCCCTCTAATTTTGATTTTTTATATTTAGTAACATTTTGGTCGTTGATATAACTTAACTCCTCATCTGTGCCAGTTGTAGGCTCAGTTTCTGGGTGTTGTGCATGATTATAAATTGCACTTGATCCTTTGTAGATTTCACTATTTTCTTCTAGACCTAAAGTTGCTATTTTTTCTTGGATTCTCATTCTTTGTATCCACTTTGGACCACTAGCCCACATTACACCCATGAGTTTAGATTTGAATTGATTTACACTATCATTTATGATTTGGTTATTTCCATATCTATTATATAATAGAATGTAAATTAATTCTAGCACTGGTTCGTCGAATAAATCGGCTAAAGGAGTACGTTTAAACGGTGTTTCTTCAAAATAGGCAATAAATGTACTACTTGTAGGGAAAACGTCACTAAATGTCATATTTTGGCTTATATCTAATACATTACTCATTTGCAACTCCCTCACTTTCCATTTTAGTATCTCTATCGTACATTAAGCCGTCAGCGTTAACGTCAGCTTGTGATATATTCTCACTTGGTTCATACCATATACCTAGACCCCATATTGAGTTAACAACGTTACAGAAGTGTTGCCTAATTGAAGTAGCGTCTTGCATTACTAGTCCTATAGGTCCACCATTGATTTGAGCTTCAACCTCAAGTTCATGAGCTTTCTTTTCAAATAATCCACCATTATCAATACCATATCCAGCAAGTCTTAAATTTTCAAGACTTTGTAAAGCTAACATATAATCTTGATTCTTACCAGCAATTGATTTGTCGGTTAGTTCTTGGAAGTCTAGTGTGCCTATAATTGGTATATAAGGTACTCCCTCTTTTGCAGCTTCTTCAATATCTTTAGCTCCGTCTAATACATTAGTTTTTTGGTCTTCATCTTGAACCCTTATTCCACGTACACCAGTACTTAAAATCATTGAAGTTCTCATGTAAGGTACTATTTCACTTTCAGTCTTTAGAAGTGGCTCATTAATAACACTTCTAGGTATAATTAATTGTCCTAATTGTTTAGTATAATCATGAAGTAATACACAAGACTTTGTTAATAAATCCCAAGTAATTTGGTCTTCTTCTAATATAACATCATAAATACATCTAAGTTTAAGTTGAGATAGTATATCGCTTTGTCTTTTATATGATTCAGTTTTCTTATCTTCTTCTTTACCACTTGTCATTGGTACTGGGTGAATTGTATTATATCTACCATAAAAATCAATAGTTCCGTCAAGTGCGTAAGGCATAAAATAGAATTGATCTAATTCCTCAAAATAGAAGAAAGCTAATTGACCTTTATAATACAATAATCTTTCAAGTTCTTGACTAGTAATTCCATTTGGTAGATTATACCATTTACCTCGATTAACAGCGTCTTGCTCATCAATGATTCTAAAGTATTGTAATAATTCGTTACTTAGATTTTTAGCGTCCTTTTTACCCATTCTAATTGGTAGACCAGTTTTAGGGTCTATTCCAGCTTGAATTATGGATTTAATATCTGGTAGCTTTGCATTATTTTTTCCCATTATTTCTCACCACCTATTTTCTTTCTAGAGCGTACTTGTGGGTTTAATGCTCCAGCTAACTCACTAGGCTTGAATTTTGAAATACGTTCTCTAAAATCTTTATTTTGAACATATTGTGATAAAATTCTTTTCATAGTTTCAGCGTTAGCCTGTCTACGCTCAAAAGTCTTATTGCTTACTCCTCTAGGATTTTTTTGAGGATAATTAATTCCCATAGCTTCGGCTCCAGCTCTAGCTTTAATATCCTTATCAGTATATCCCATACTTAATTGGATAGCTTCATTAATTTTATTCTCAGTTTCTTTGATAGATTCTTGCTCGGCTGTTTGTTCGGCTTGTTGTTTTTCAGCTTCGGCTGTTTTAACATCTTTAACTTGTTGCATTTTATCGCTAACAAATTTAGCACCGACTCCAGCTTGTAAGAGAATATTATTGATTCCTTTTTGAAATACTCCCATTAAATATACACTCCTTTCATAATTTCATCATATATTTCATTTGCTTCATGTGTAGGTACATTTAAGTCTTCTAATCTTATTAAACTAGCACTAATAAAAGTTCTAGTATCTTGTAAGTATTCACTTATTGATCCTATTGCATTGACTCTCATTGAATTATACAAAATCTTATTATTTAAGATATTAGCTTCTTCATCTGTAGCACTATATTCTTCAATAAATGGCCATAGCTTATTATTGAATGTTAAGCAAGTAATTTTATTAACTGAGTATGGTAGTGCTTTAATATTTCCTAATTGATAACTAAAATTATCTATTGCTAAGTCTTTAGCCTCAGCTTGTCTTTGCTTAAGAATATTATAATCTATAGCTCCACCTATAGCACTTGATATACCACCTACAAGTGAACCTATACCAGCACCGACTCCACCACCTATTAATCCACCAGTTACTCCACCACTAACAGTAGCTCCTATTGTTCCTACTGTAGCACCAAATAGAGCTTCTGTTCTAGCCTTAGAAAATTCAAAGTCCATGTGTTCAATTTGTCTATTAAATACTTGTTGATAATTTTTATTTTGATATTCGTATTGTTTCCATAGATCAGTAACAATAGGTAGTGAGAAGTCACCACCACATATTAATCCTCTTGAGTCATTAAAGTCCATTCCGTAAAGTCCTTTAAAGTCTGGATTTATATGTAGGTAAGGATTAAACGGTCTTAATGTAACATCAACATTAAAATATGTTACTCCATTATTCTTAGCAATACTAAATTCAAATAAGCCATTATAATTAGGTGAACATAATCTACATACATCTAATTCATTAGACATTTTTTTGTTTAATGCTGGTGATTCAGTTCTACTAGGTATAGATATATTTTTACTAATATTAAATGTAAAATTTGCTTTATTTAGATAAAAAATATTAACTCCTACGGTAGTCGAACCAGTTGCATAATCTCTTTTATATTGTTTGCTTCCTAAAATAGCTGTAAATGTATCTCCACTTTGTTCAAAGTTTTCAAATGTAGTTCCCTCAATAGTTGAGTCATAATTAAATTTTCCACTTGTTCCTTCAATATATGGAAAATATGGTAACAATTGAACATCAACTAGATTTGTAGTTCCACATTCTTTAATAATAGAATTTACTAACATTTGATTAGATTTTTTATAGCTTATACAATTAGATGAGTCAGCTTGTTGTACATCTAAAGTATTATAAGGTATTGCAATAATTTGATATGGAGCGTCAGTTGGTGTTACTTTAGTGCTTAAACCTAAACTCCAGTTTATAGTACCACTTGTTGTGTAAGGTTGTGTATTAATAGTTACTTTTCTTTCTACATAATAATATTCAAATGCTAAGTCATCTATATCTCCAGTATACTCAATATTAGCATTATCAATTAACTCAACCATTTTATCAAATAATGTAGTATTTTCAGCTATATAATTTTTAACAATAGTTTGTTCTACTTGAACGCTAACTTTATAATAATTAATTACACCACTAACATTTGTTTTTAAAATAAATGTTTTGTTATTGTATTTATTAACCTCATTGAACCAGCTTAAATCTTTTAGTGTTTTACCACTAAGATATTGAGCGTCAGTTATAGGTTTTAATGTATTATCACAAACTGAGTCAGTAAATACTCTAGCTAATTTATTTGCAACAGTTTGATAGTCTTCATCAAACCATATAAAATCCTCACTTGCAGTATTTGCTTTAAAAACGTTAGGAGTTAAAATGGCTTCTGGTACATTCATTTGTTTTACATAACAGCCAGGTTGTGGTATTGTAGAGCCAGCTCCTATGTATATTGGATCATAATTGATAAAATATTTATAATCACTAACATAATAATATGTTCCACTCTTCCATGAAGAGTTATCACTAGTTACGGCTGTTGCAGAAGTTTCATCATATTCAATATCACTAATATCAAAACTTCCAGTAAAGTCAGTTTGACCAGTTGGATATTCTACATTCAATGGAAAATATAAAATATACCATGGAGTTAAAGTTTCGTCTTTTAATAGAATTTCATTCTTTTTAATTTGATTAAAATTAAATCCCTCATTGTTAAATAGTAAAGGGTTATTTTCATCACTAATCATAGCTCTATTAATTAAAGCTGGAGCATTAATTATTTGATTATAATAATCAACGATTAAATCTCTTCTTAAATTAAGAGTGTGTTGACCACCTCTTTGTTTTCTATTCTCAACTACAAACCAGCGTGACTTAATATTATTGTTTTCATCAGTTATAACAATATAATCTCCGTCATAAGCATTATAATTAACTACGTGTGTAGCTGTTACTCCGTCATTTTCATCAAAATTAGTATTTGATAAAGAGTAAATAGGAGTACCATAATCGCTAAGTGTTACTCCTCTTTTAATGATTCTATTGAAATAATTATTATAATTAAATAAATAAAGTTTTGACATTCTATCACTCCTTAAAGGAAAAGAGGGTAGCATAAACTACCCTCAGTTTTTCTTATTCTTCAGCGTCAGTAGTTGTAGCTCTAACAGTAATGAATGGATAATTCTTTAAATGCTCTAGAGTGTTGTGACCCCATGTTAAGTAATGGTTCTCAGTTAAGCTCTTAGCATTGAAGAATGATGTACCAGTTTCAAATGCACTCATGAATGGTGGGTACTTAACAATAACTTTACAAATAATTGAATCATCATTTGTATAAGTAACGTCCTTAGCATAAGCTGTTGAGTTAGGTAATAAATCTCCAGCAAATAAGTGCATATAATATTTATTGTTATCAGCGTCATACCATACGTTTGGTAAATCAGCTAAAGAGCTTGATACTTCATAATCACTTTCAACTAAAGCACGTACAGTAGTGTTAGTTGCACTTGTTGTACCACTTGAAGTGTTAGGAGTACCGAAATAAATATGATTCAACTTATCATCAGTAAGCTTCTCAATTAAATTATCGTTATGGAAAATACTAGGTAAATCAATTTTGCGAATTGCATTGACATACTTATTGTTCCAAACAATTTTAATGGCTTCTGGAGAGTATGAACGTAAGTTACCATAGTCGTTATAATCTCTACTAGGTACACCTAAGTCATCAATTAAATCAGCGATAGCAACAGCGATATTCTCACCAGCACTATTTCCGTCTTGATCTAAAACTACTTCAACCTCACTAACAGTTTGTTCAGTAGATTCATTAGTTCCAAAGAAAGCATTATATGTAGTAAGATCATAAATCTTCTTTGTTTCTCTTATCCAGCCTAGCATAACTGAGTTAAATTCAGTAAATGCTCCCTCAGTTGACCATGCACGCTTAGTCAAATAGTTATCAACAGTTAAGTCGATTTGTCTAAATGTATCTAATACGATAGATTGGCACTCTGGGTCTTTAGGACGTGCTAACTTTAATAAGTTTGTAGCTTCTCCGTCATTCAACCAAGCGTGTGACTTTAATACGTCAGTTGAATAGTAAAGCTTAGTATCACCAAATAAGCCTCCGTCTACTCTAGCTTTATTAACTAGAGCTAAGTTATCATTATCAGCGATATTATCAGCAAATACTTGCTGCGAAATAATCATATTGAAAATTGAGCCGAAAATTTCATTTGCTCTTAATTGACCACTAAAAATTGGCATAAATTTTTCCCCCTTAAAATTTTATTATTTTCTTTTTTGATTTGGTCTTCTGTCTTCTGGTATAATTCTTGCTAGTTCATTAGTAAAATATAATGAGTCACCATTAGCTTTGTCAACAAGTTCTTGTAATGTTTCAGCTACTCTATTAGCTGTTTCTACATCACTCTTATCTATTACTACGTTGTGGCCAGTAGGTAAGAATGGGTCCTTATCTTCTCCATACTCATCAATAACAGCTTTTCTTAATTTTAAAGCTGTTGATACATAATCTAGATTATTAAGTTCTTTGTTAGCTAAGTCATGACGGCAATTCTTTATAATCTCTATATTATCACTTGAAGAATTATTGTCGACTTGTGGTAGGTTTAGACCCTCTACATCTCCATTAATGATAGCTTTAAGAGTCTTATTATGCTCTTCTTTAAGCCTATCGTACTCTTCTTTTGGTACACTATTCTTTTTGATTTCATTAATTTCCTTAACTGGGTCAAATTCTTCTTCTACCATATTTTCGTTTTCGTTTACGTTTTCGTTATTATTTTGCATATAGCAACTTCTCCTTTATTTTAATTTATTTTTTTTATTTTGTAAATAGCACATTGTTTGATATTAAACATTTTTATAAATTCGGCTAAAAGGTTAAATATACATAGGCTATCCTAGTGTGCTAAGCTAGACAATAGTTAGTACCTCTTCGGTAGCACTCTAACATATTGGTTTTAGCGAATATATGTATACCACTCGTAAGCTATATACTAATTACCTCTAGGCTTTAAAAGATTTACATTCTTTTGAAACCTTTTAAAGGTAATTAAGTCCTTAAATTTATATGATCTATAGTCAAATGTTTGAATAACCATATCTCTAAGCTTCGGCTCGAATATCTCATCTAGATATGGCTTCATGGCTATAGCACTCTTATGCTCCTTATTATATGGAGCTATTACACCATTTTCCCAAAGGGTAAACCAGTCAGCCTGGTCTTTACTAAATTTTATAATATGTTGGGGGTTTTTGCAACGTCCTTTATAAACCAAAGACGTATCTGTGTCAATTTTATTAGTAAATGTACTGGCTGTTGGCATTAATATATCAGCTATAGTTCCTCTTCTTCTATCCAAGTAAGCTTGGTTAGGTTCAATATATTCAACTACAGCTCTTTTCTTTTTAAGTTTAAATCTTCCAAATTCTTCTGGTATAAAATTGAAAGCACATAACAAGTCACTAGCTTCTTCTAGTGTATTTCCTATACATATTACTCTTATTCTTGTTTTAGTACTTCTTACTAGATTCTCTAATTGGTTAGTGAATGAGTAGACAATATCAAATGAGTTCTTTTCACTTTTTTCTCTATTCATTTCATCTAGACAAATGTTATAGTACATATTTGGATTTAATAGAAAATCTTTATCGAAAAGTCCACTACCTTTGTCATTATAGAATGTAGCAATACTAAATACTCTAGCCATTAGTTTTTTTTCTAGGATTCTTGTTTTTCCTTTTTTGTCAGCTTTGCTTCTCTTAGTTACTTCATAGACATTATTACCATTTGTAACTAAGTCTAGATTAAAAGCTCTTCTAATATCTGGGTCAATTAATTTTTCAGCATTATTAGTCAACAGTTTTTTTGATGAGGTTTCACTAAGTCTTAACCAAATAAATGGTCTTCCATACTGTCGCCATTGTGATACATAAAATCTTGTTACAGCGTATGATTTACCTACTTCACGTCCACCTAGTAAGAAAAGAAATATTGCCCATTGATAACCTAGTATACTTCTTAGATTATACCACTCACGATTTTTTAAATCTTCCATGAGTTTTTTATGTTTCAATTCTTTTCTATATAGAGCTTGTTCATAAGCCTTACTGAGTTTCTTTTTTTTCTCAGCCATTAATAACCACCACGCTTACGGAAAGCTTTTCTCACAATTTGTTTACCAAGCTTAGCCATAAATTCATCTTTAGGCACTACATCAAATGTAGCTCCAGCTCCAGCTTTAGGTGATTTATATTCAATAATAAATACGTCATCATAAGAATAGATCAGAGCGTCAGTTCCCATTACATTGAAATATCCCTCAAAATAAATTTTATAAGCTGAGAAATTTTCTTTTAATTTAGTGATAGTTTGTTCGCCATGCTTAGTTTTTCTTTTATAAGTTATTTTATTAGATTCATCTGTTTTCTTAATTATTTCTTTTTTTAAATCAGTTGTAGCTTTGATTTTTTGTAAGAAATTATGAGCATAAACATCAACAGCTTCCCAGTCTTTGTGCATATCCTTTGAAGCCATTTTCTTTTTTATAGCTTCTTGTACAGAATATTTATTGCCAGTTTTAGGGTTAGTATATTCTTGTTGACCCTCAACTAATTCCTTAAATCCCTCATAAGGTGTTTGGTCCTTATCAGTTGACCATTCACTAGATATATTTTCGTCAATATATTTCTTATTTCTTAAATAATAAGCTCTAATATATTGAGAGTCACTAGCATATTCACTTCTAGATTTTTTCATTCGTTTGATTTTTGGCAAACTTGTACTTCTTCTAGTTCTTCGCTTTCTTCTTGGCATTTCCTTATTATTCCTTTCTCTCTATCATAATAATAAATATTTGATTCCATAAATGGCAATTCATCTGTAAGAATATCGAAACCATTAGGATAAGCTTTTTTAAACCAAGCTTTACTCTTTCCTCTAATTGACGGCTGGTCTTTATTCCATTGATAACCACTCACATTGTAAGCAAAACTACCTTTATGTTGTACTCTAAATTCTCCTATATTATCGCCTATTCTATCAGCTAAATCAAGTCTAGGCACAAGTGATACTAAACTATCAGTATTAGAATATAAAGTGTTCTCATCAATTAAGTCTTCAATATCATATCTAGCTCGAGATAAGATACATGAATGGATAAATGGATTCTTACGTCTTATATATCCTATAGAATAGTTAAGTATTTGCTTTACTCTATCAGCTTCTCTACCCTTTGCATTTTTTCTTTTATTGAAATAATATTGTGCAAATTTTTGAAATGGTGATTCTATAGCTGGAAATATGTAGTCAGCTATTCTTCCTGGTTCAAATACAGCATATAAATTTTCTTCTTCACTATATCCTCTTGACATAACTTTAAAACCTATTTCACCCTCTTTAACTTTATCGTTAAGTCTAGGTTCTACGTGAGTGTCTGGTATAGGTTGCATAAGTGCATGAGCATAAGCACTTCTTTTATCATACTCAATACAATTCTCATATCTACCATTAATAAACTTAGGATTAAAATAAATTAGTCCACCTATTGTAGCTAGTTTCCAGCGTTCATAGTTAGAGTCATACAGCTTCCAGTTATTAGTTAGATCAACTACTCCTTTATTACTCATTCGTTGTAATAATGTAAAGGTCCTTAGTCCACTAATAGCTTGAGAGTGTTCGCTTCCGTCAAGTTGAAATATATACTCGGTATAAGGATTTCCCATTCCCATATATCTTAGAATAACTCTAGTATACATTAAGTCTAAAGTAAAATAGCAAGTCTTTATTCTTTGTTCATTAACCCAGTCTTCGCTTGGAGCTTCTATTCTATGTTGGTGACAATATCTTAAATGTTTATTCATTTCTTTTACGCTATCAACGTAAACAACTTTTTTATTCTTAAACATACTTCACCTCTAAAATGGAAGCTGTAATGTAGAGTCTTTTTTGAGTGACTCTTCATCAGCATAATTTTCCTTAACCCATATTAATATCTCATCATAGTTCTGGCGATTATAAGGCTTATAACCATTATCATAACAATAATCTCTATAATTTTTATATGATTCAACATCACGTAAAATACCTTTTCGCTTACACTCTTTATAAAATAGTCCTACATTATTTGAATTACATAAATAAACATTAGTTTCTATTTTGAACCATTCTTTCCATGCGTCTATATCATCATCTTTATAAATCCATTCTCCTACTCTATAAGCATATATAACAAAGTCTATTAAATCTTCATGAGTATATATTTTAGATTTGAAAGTTGGATTAGGATTCAAAATTTTTGAATTTCTAGAATAGTACACTATACGTCTTAAAATACCAGTATCGGTTATATCCAGCTTAGGAGCTTTATTGCAACAGAAGAATAAAGCACTTTGTGACTGGGTTGTATAAGTTGATCCAAACTTTTCATTGACTTGTATTTTTTGCTTAGATACTATTGTCTTTATAACTGGCAAGTCAACCTCACCTTTTCCTAACTCATCACTAGCTATCAGTCTATGCTTTAAAGCCTCAGCTAGAATGAATGGTTCTCCTAAATCTCCTAAAGGTGTACTAGATACATCATTATCAAATAATTGTCTTATTATGTTCAAGTAAGTAGATTTTCCACTACCACCTATTCCAGTAGTAATGAAAAAGGCTTCTTGTTCTGGGTGAAATAATAATATATAAAGAATCAATAGTTGTTTATCATCTAAAGGAAATGGTATTTGTTTAGGATTATATCCCTCAGCCATTAATTCCATAGCTTCATCAATTATTTTAGGACGTGGCCAGAAGTCTCGGTCCTCACTTAAAGGATTATTAATTAGTCCATTCTTCATGTATTTTAAGTCACGCTCATTAACCATTTTATGACAATGATTATAATAGATTTTACCCAAGTATTTATCAATGTTTTTTATTTCATTCTTTTCATAAAAGAATTTTCCACTTATAAAATCGATATTAGATTTCATTATTAGTTCAGTTAAGAAGAAGTCATCATATTTCTTCATTAACATCACCTACTTTGATATCTTATTATTTTTTTGTCTTATAGGTACATTATTGTCTAATAATATCTGTCGTACTGTATGAAATGTAAGTCCATAAGTTTGAGCTAACATTTCAATAGAAAATCCATTAAGATAATCTTTTTTGATTTCCTCAGTTAACTTGATCGTCATTTGAAGTTGATTCGAATTGTAACTCTTTGTTAACACCTTTATTCACCTCATCTACTGTTTCAGAGTATTTACTAGCTAGATATTTAAGTTGCATTTTATATCCAGCTGTAGTTAAGTCGCACTCATGAAGATAAGCATTTTTTAATGTAAAGAAGCAGTCTTCTTGAGCATACACTCCATTATATATAATTTGATTATTAACAATTTTGCAAGAGTCTATTTCAACTCTTACAAATTCGTCAAAGTGGTGGTCATAGGTCCAAACCTTATCACCGATTTTAAATTTACCTTTTAACATATTAAGCTCCTCTCTTATAACTTACTGGTGGTATATAAGGATATTTTTTTAGCTCAGCCTTTTGGTCCTCTTTAGTTCTATAGAATGGACATTCAGCTCCTAAAAAATCCGTATTATTTAGAATTGTACAAAAATTGTCTTTTGTTCTGGCGAAACAATTAGGACATTCATTACATTGTCTACATGGCTCTAATCTATCTTTCATTTTTCTCACTTCCTTTCAATTCTATTTTAATAGTACTCTTTCCGTTATTTTTCAAATTATTCTTTACTTCTTCAATAATATTAATTGATAACCATAAAGCATAGAAATCTTTAAAAAATATTTCTTCATGAAATGGTGATCGCATATTATAAAATGATTCATCTTTTAGAGATTTTAATTGATTAATTAAATCATCAAAATTTTTAATTCTTTGATTGAAAAATATTTTCATTTTTTCACCTTTTAAATACTTTATAATGACGTAAGAATACCAAATGAAAATTAGGATATTTTTCTGTCATTATTTTTTTAAATTCTTTAACTGTCGTTTGCATTTCTCCATGTTGAACACCTATTCTATATTGAACAGCAATATAACAATAAAGTGGTGTTTCACGACTTATTGTATAATGTACTTCTACTATTGGCTTCATTTTATCACTCCTTGTTCATCTTCGTGCATTATATCCTCTACTTCATCTATCCAGATATAAGGATATTTTCCATTTTCAATTTTATAAAGTGGCACGTGCATTTTAGACTTTTCAACGAGTAGGGTATCCCCATTTTTAAAGGCTGACAAGTCCACCCTTTTGTCAAAAACAATTTTTATGCTTTTAACTTGTGGCCCTAGATTCTCTTCACCAGCAACAAAGACTGGCCAAAATGTGTAAAAGCCTATGCGATCCTCTCCATTTTTAGTTTTATAACAACTAGTATATAATTTTACAATTTTGTATTTCTTTTCTTGCTCCTGGTCTTTTGCGATTTCTTCCAACTCGTCCAACTCCTTTAATATTGCAATAATACAGCTTTCAAAAAAGTCGAGCTTTTTGGCCTGGTCTTCTGTAAGCTCGGCACGTGATAAAAATAGCCTATAGCGTGCCAGTTCTTCCGACCAGCTGACACGCTCGGCACTTATTATTTTTTTATAATTGATCATAAATTCATACATTCATTTTATAATAATTATTCATATATATATATTCATATTTATCATAACCGAAAAATTTTAACATTTGAGGTACATTATCAAATATTATATCTTTTATTTGATGACCCCATACAATTATTTTTCCCTCTTCGGTTTTTGCATAATATAAAACTTTTGTTTCCATGATATAGCCCCCCTTAAAATTGGAATTCTTCTTCTAGTTCTGAAATTGCTTCTTCTAAAGCCTCACCTAGTAAAACGCATCTATAACTTACATCTAAATACTCCCAGTCATACATCTTATCATGATCTATTGGGCCGAAATTTGCTTCTATTTCTTCGACTATATCCACAAGATCAGATCCCAAAGCTTCTCGGGCTTTGTAACTGTTGCAATAATAACTTCCAGAAGCGTTCCCAGTAACTGAATCACTAATAAATAAGTCATCATATAGACTGTATTTGTTTATCTGGTCCCCCTCGTCATAATTTTCCTTAATATAATCAATAATATTATTTTTTACTTCTTCAATATATTCGTATCTAGTCATTTTCTTATTCTCCTTTATAATAATAATCTTTTGGGGGGCCTTTGGTGGCCTGGTCCTCTGATCTTGTTATTATAGAGCTTTCAACGATCATGATAGCACACGCTCTTTTATTATCTTTATTATACCACTTTTAATTTTATTATCAATTATTTTTAATAAATCAT
>JAZRAM010000135.1:0-16838 GCA_045634565.1 Bacilli bacterium | reverse complement strand
GATTTTGGAATTGGTGTTCCTTTAACTAAAGATTCATAAACTTTAACACGTCCAATAACATCATCTGATTTGATTGTCATCATTTCTTGAAGAACATGAGCAGCACCATAAGCATATAATGCCCAAACTTCCATTTCTCCGAATCTTTGACCACCAAATTGAGCTTTACCACCTAATGGTTGTTGTGTAACCATACTGTATGGTCCAGTTGAACGAGCATGTAATTTATCGTCTACCATGTGGTGTAGTTTAATCATATACATAACACCAACACTTATACGATTATCAAATGGTTCACCAGTACGTCCATCATAAAGTACTGTCTTACCATCTTCATCTAATCCAGCTTCTTTTAAAGCATCCACGATTTCTTCTCTTTCAGCACCGCTGAATACTGGAGTAGCAACATGAATACCTAATTTCTTAGCAGCTGCACCTAAATGCATTTCTAAGATTTGTCCAATGTTCATACGGCTTGGAACTCCTAGTGGGTTAAGTAAGATATCTACTGGGGTACCATCTGCTAAATATGGCATATCTTCACTAGGTAATACAAGTGAAATAACACCTTTGTTACCATGACGTCCAGCCATTTTATCTCCAACAGTAATTTTACGTTTTTGCGCTATATAAACACGAATTATTTTAGAAACTCCTGCTGGAAGTTCATCTGTATCTTCTTTAGTAAATATTTTAATATCGTGAACGATACCTTCTCCACCGTGTGGTACACGAAGTGATGTATCTCTAACTTCACGAGTTTTTTCTCCAAATATAGCATGAAGTAATTTTTCTTCACTAGTAAGTTCTGCCATTCCTTTTGGAGTAACTTTACCTACTAAGATATCATCATCATGTACTTCAGTACCTATACGAATAAGTCCGTTTTCATCTAAGTTTTTACGAGCTTCTTCACTAACATTTGGAATATCTCTAGTAAATTCTTCAGGTCCTAATTTAGTATCTCTACATTCAATTTGATAATCTTGAATATGTATTGATGTATAAACATCATCTCTAACTAATCTTTCATTTAAGATAACAGCATCTTCGTAGTTATATCCGTTAAAGTTCATGAATGCTACTGTAACGTTTCTACCAAGAGCCATTTCTCCCATATCAGTAGATGGACCATCAGCAATAACTTGTCCCATTTTAACTTTATCTTTAACTTTAACAATTGGTTTTTGATGATAACAAGTACCATTGTTACTTCTTTCAAAATCATTTAAGTAATATGTATCCATACCACCTTTAGTTTTTACTAAGATTTTTCTAGAGTCTACATAATCAACAACACCATCAGCTTTAGCAATTATAACAGCACCACTATCTCTAGCGCTTATAGCTTCGATACCAGTACCAACAATTGGAGCTTCTACTTGTAAAAGTGGGATTGCTTGACGTTGCATGTTTGCACCCATCAGTGCACGTTTTCCATCATCGTGTTCAAGGAATGGAATACCTGCAGTTGTTATAGATACAACTTGTTGACTAGATACGTCGATATAATCAACATCTTTACTCTTTATCATTATGTTCTCTCCACGGAAACGTACAGGAACAGTCTTGTCTACAAAGTTATCATTTTCATCTAATTTAACAGTTGCTTGAGAAATATGATAATCTAATTCTTCATCAGCTGTCATATATCTAATTTCATCTGTTAAGTGACCATTTTCAACTTTTCTATATGGAGTCATAATAAATCCATAATCATTAACTTTAGCATAACTTGCTAAAGAAGTAATAAGTCCGATATTTGGTCCTTCTGGAGATTCGATTGGACAAAGTCTTCCATAGTGAGATGGATTAACGTCACGAACTTCCATACCAGCTCTATCTCTTGATAAACCACCAGGTCCTAAACTAGATAAACGACGTTTATTAGCTAATTCTGCAACTGGGTTAGTTTGATCCATGAATTGAGATAATTGACTTGAACCAAAGAACTCTTTAATAGCAGCAGTTAATGGTCTAATATTAATTAATGTTTTAGGTGTTACTTCAGCAATTTCTTGAGTACTCATTCTATCACGAATAACTCTTTCAATTCTAGATACACCTACTCTAAATTGATTTTGTAATAATTCTCCTACTTGTCTTACACGTCTGTTTGATAAGTGGTCTATTTCATCATAAGATCCAATACCTTGGTGTAAATTTAAGTAGTAAGATACTGATGCATAAACATCTGAAATAGTAAGTCTTTTTTCTTCAATTGATTGATCATTACCAATAATTTTAACAACCTTTTCAGGATTTGTTTTAGAATAAACTTTAACTATTTGTACTTTGTTATAAGCATCTAATTCTTCATTTATTAGAACTTCTTTAACACCATATCCATCATCCATTATAGGTTTTAATTCTTCTAATACTTCTTTAGTTACTAAAGTACCTTTTTCGAATTTTAATTCTCCATTTACTTTAATATCTTCAGCAAGTATACAGTCATATAATCTATCGATTACATTTAATTTTCTATTAAATTTATAACGTCCTACTTTAGCTAAATCATATCTGAATGCATCAAAGAATCTAGTAATTAATTGGTTTTTAGCACTATCTAAAGTACTTGGTTCACCTGGTCTTAATTTAGAGTGAATATCGATTAAAGATTCATCAGTATTTTTATTAGCATCTTTTTCGATAGTTCTCATAATATAATCATCTTCACCAAATAAATCGATTATATCAGCATCACTAGATAAACCTAAAGCACGTAATAGTGTTGTTACTGGAACTTTTCTTGTTCTATCGATACGACAGTAAATAACATCTCTTGCATCAGTTTCATATTCTAGCCATGTTCCACGAGTTGGTATTATTTGAGAAGTGATAATAGATTTACCATTTTTCTTATCTATTTCTCTTGAATAATAAGCACTTGGTGAACGAACTAATTGTGATACTATAACACGTTCTGCTCCGTTGATTATAAATGTACCACCATCTGTCATTATAGGCATATCGCCTAAATAAATTTCTTGCTCTTTAACTTCACCGGTTTCTTGGTTAAAAAGTCTTGCTTGCACTTTTATAGGTGCAGCATAAGTTGCATATCTGTCTTTGCAACCTTTAATTGAGTATCTTGGCTCTTCAAAAGAATATTCTCCAAATTCTAAAGTTAAATTTCCTGTAAAGCTTTCAACAGGAAAGATATCATCGAATACTTCTTTTATTCCTTCAGTCATAAACCAATCAT
This sequence comes from Bacilli bacterium, assembly GCA_045634565.1. Classification (GTDB taxonomy): domain Bacteria; phylum Bacillota_I; class Bacilli_A; order RF39; family UBA660; genus UMGS1613. The sequence goes on along the minus strand of JAZRAM010000135.1, from coordinate 13,630 downwards.
ATGACTTTTTTTGAATTTCCAATAAATTGTTTAATTCAATTGCATTTTTTGTTTTTCCATAATTTCTTCTTTCACGGTAATCACCGAATTTTTTAACTGTATAAGCCACTCTTTCACCCCATAAACTATATTTTCTAGAAAACACATATTAAGCAGAATAATATATGCCGCCAATTTATAATTATATATCAAACTTGGCAATATGTCAATGATTTTGACAATCAATTACATAAAAACCTTTGTTTTTTTCTAACAGATTTACACTATAATATTCTTGCATATCTTTCATAGTACTTTTAGCACCCTGATCCTTATTTATTACAAATATTAAGTGTCCATCTTTCTTCAAATAATCTTTAGCTTTAATTAGTATTTCATATAATATTTTTTTACCTACTCTAATAGGAGGATTAGTAATTATATAATCATACTTTTTTTCTACATTACTATAAATATCACTTTCAAAAATATTAACATCTACTTTATTTAAACCAGCATTTACTTTAGCAAGATTTAAAGCCCTAAGATTAACATCAATCATATCAACATTAGCACTTGTATTTGACTTTATGTAGATACCAATTGGCCCATATCCACATCCAAAATCAAGTACATCACCACTAATATTTTCAATATCTATACTTTCTAATAAAGTTCTAGTACCAAAGTCTAAACCCTTCTTAGAAAATACATTATTATCTGTCTTAAAAGTATAAAGTTTACCATCTATTTCTGCTCTAGTAGTAACTTCCTTACTTTCTACATTTGTATCTTTATCAAAATAAAATGCCATACTATTTTCCCTTAACTAATTGTTTTTCTTCTTCAAATGTATACTCTGATTTTATTTTATTAAAAATCTCTTTCATTTCATCAGCAGTATATTCTTTTTGTTTGTATCCATAATAAATTAAATATTCATTCAAAGATGTTTCTTTAACTAATTTAAAGTTTTCTTTAGATGTATCTATCTCTACAGGATCAACACCTACTAAACCATTTAATGAAATTATTTTATAATCTTCAAATACATCCCAATATTCATATGTATAGGACCATTTCCCTTGGATGTTAGTTCCCATATCATATCTTCTAGCTAGAAATAAATAATCTTCATCAAATACTTTTAATTCTATAACTTTTAAATCATTAGCTATTTCAGATTCCATAGTACCTGTTATTTCAACTACTTGTCTTCCGGCATTATCTAATCTTTCATATTCAAAATCTTTAGTATTTGCACATCCAGTTAAACTACTCATCACAAGAGTTGTTATGAGTGCTCCTGTTACTAACTTTTTATTTAAGTTTCTAACTGTACCTTCTTTAATTTCAAACATCAAACTACCCCCATTTAGAAACGGCGAAAGCCCATACTAATTTTAGTACAGGCTTAAAACCATAAATTACTTATTATTTTAATTCGATTGTAGCACCAGCTTCTTCGAATTTAGCTTTTAATTCTTCAGCTTCAGCAGTAGCAACTTTTTCTTTAACAACTCCACCGTTATCAGCGATAGCTTTAGATTCTCCTAAACCTAATCCTGTAACTTCTTTGATTAATTTGATAACAGCGATTTTGTTAGCACCAGCACTTGCTAATACAACATCAACAGCACTTGGTCCTTCACTTGCAGCTTCAGCAGCTGGAGCAGCAGCAACTGCTACCGCACTTGGATCAACACCAAATTCTTCTTTCATTAAATCTACTACTTCTTTGATTTCTAAAAGAGTCATTTCTTTTAGAGAATCGATAATTTCTTTTGCGCTTAATTTTGCCATAATTCATTTCCTCCCTTATCTATATATTTATTTTTTTATTATTTTAAATTAATTTTCTTCTAAATTTTTACTATGTAAATCTAAGCATATTGCAAAGTCTCTTGGAATTGCAAGTAAACCACTCGCAAACATTGTAAGTAATCCTTCTCTTGATGGAATAGTTGCAAGTTTCTTTAATTCATCTAATTCAGTTACTTTACCATCAACGATACCAACTTTCATCACTAACTTATCATGTTTTTTAGCGAATTCAGCAACCGCTTTAATTGGTTCAATAACATCTTTACCAAAAGCAACAACTTTTGGACCATTTAATTCTGCTTCTAAATCAATATTTAAATCTTTAAGAGCACGAGCTACTAAAGTGTTTTTATAGATTTTTAATTCAGAATTAGATTCTCTTAATTTTCTTCTTAATTCCATAGTTTCAGCAACTGTTAAACCTTGGTTTTCTAAGAAGATAAATGAACTAGATTCTTTAACATTATTTGCTATTTCATCAATAATTACTTGTTTAGCTTCTAATATCTTTGGATTTGCCATAAAACACCTCCTAATCTTATGAAAACTTGTGAAAAGCACCACCTGTGTATATAAAAAGTCTACATAGAATACGTAGACTTTGAATGAACTTAAATTTCTGTTCCTCGGTAGGATTATTAAGACGAATCCCCTACTGTCTACGGTACTATCTTTCCAACTGACGTTATTATAACACAGTTTTTTTTATTTGTAAACAATTAATTTTCAAAACTTGCTGTATCAACTTTAATACCAGGACCCATTGTACTAGCTATAGCAATATTTAACATATATTTACCTTTAACTGTACTAGGTTTAGTTTTATTTATAAGTGATACGAAAGATTTAATATTTTCTACTAATTTTTCATCATCAAATGAAACTTTACCAACTAATACTGCAACGTTACCATATGAGTCAGTTCTGTATTCAACACGTCCTTTTTTAACGTCTTCTACAGCTTTTTTAACATCCATAGTAACTGTTCCTGTTTTAGGGTTTGGCATTAAACCACGAGGTCCTAAAACACGTCCAATTTTACCTAAAGCAGGCATCATATCTGGAGTAGCTATCATTGTATCAAAATCGAACCAATTTTCTTTTTCGATTTTTTCAATCATATCTAAATCCCCAACGAAATCTGCTCCAGCTTCTTTAGCTTCAGTAGCTTTAACTCCTCTAGCTATAACTAAAACTTTTTTAGTTTTACCTATACCGTTTGGAAGTACTGTAGCTCCTCTTAATTGTTGATCTGCTTTTTTAGTATCTAAGTTTAATCTTAAAGCTAATTCAACAGATTCATCAAAGTTAGCTGTTTTAGTTTCTTTTAATAATTTTACTGCTTCTTCTATAGAGTAAGCTTTACCTTTTTCTATTTTACTAGCAGCTTCTAAATACTTCTTTCCTCTTTTCATATTAACCTCCTATTTAATATTTTTTATTTTCGATATTTTAAATGAAAAGCAATGAAAAGCGGAATCCATCATTCATTATTATATCTTATTTTTTTTATAATTAATTTTCTTCTACTTTAACGCCCATGTTTTTTGCAGTACCTGCAACAATCTTCATGGCTTCTTCAACTGAATAACAGTTTAAGTCTGGTAATTTAATCTCAGCAATTTGTTTAAGTTGTGCTTGAGACATAGTTCCAACTGATTCTTTAGAACCTTTAGCAGAACCTTTTTTTACATTGCATATTTTCTTTATTAAGAATGCTGTTGGTGGAGTTTTGATTACGAAATCGAATGTTCTATCTTCATAAATAGAAATTACAACTGGTAATATATCTCCCATTTTATCTCTAGTTGCATCATTATATTTTGTACAGAATTCTTGTAAGTTAATCCCTGCTGGACCAAGTACAGTTCCTACTGGTGGAGCTGGTGTAGCTTTTCCTGCTGGAATTTGTAATTTAATTTCTTTTACTTTTTGTGCCACGAAAAACACCTCCTATAAATTTTGTTTTTTCGTTGTGGTTCAAATGCTCCGCTTCTAAAAACTCTAAGATTTTTAGTCATTAGCTCCCACAAAATCTATATTAAAATCAATATAGCCATATAATAATAACATATTTTTATCTATTTGTAAATATCTTTTAAGCTTTTTCTATTTCAGTAAATAATACTTCAACAATTGTTTCTTGTCCAAATAAGTCAAGAGCAACTTCAATTTTTTGATTAACCATATCAACAAATTTAACTTTACCAAACATATTAGCAAATGCTCCACTTATAACTTTAACAGTATCTCCTTCGTTGATTTCGTTAACAACATCGATTCTACTCATACCCATATTACCAAGTATTTTATCTACTTCTTGTTTTGTTAATGGGAATGGTTTAGCACCTTTACCACTTGATCCGATAAATCCTGTAACACCTGGAGTATTACGAACAATAAACCAAGCTTCATCAGTCATTATCATTTCAACTAATATGTAACCAGGAAACATTTTAGAATCTTTTTCTACTTCTTTTCCATTTTTTACTACTATTTCCTTTTGAGATGGAACTACTACTCTATATATATATTCTTCCATCCCCATAGAACTAGCACGCATTTCTAATTTTTCTTTTACCTTATTCTCGTGTCCTGAATAAGTATTAACTACATACCATTCTTTTTCCATTAGCTAAACACCTTCACAATCCAACTTATTATTCCATCACTTAATGAGAAGAATAACATAAAGAAACAAATAATAATTATAGTAGCAATTGAAAATTTAATCATTTCTTTTTTCTTTGGCCATCTAACTTTTTTCATTTCTTTTTTAACATTTACAAAAAATCTTGCTACAGCTTTCATATTTCACCTACTCTTAATTTTATGATTTTTTTCTAAAATAAAAACACCTTTTCGTGTTCACAATTAAATATTAACACAAACTACCATTTATGTCAATAGTTAATATGAAAAAGGTGTTATTTTACAACTTCATACCCAAGCAATTCTACTTTGCTTGAAATATTATTTTCTGTTATTTTTATATCTTTAGTTAAATCTGTACTTAGATACTTTTTATTATCATCAGCAAATACAGTTAAAACATTATTATATCCCATTTCTTTTAAAAAAATACTACCTATCATATTAGCTCCACTAGATATACCTACACCTATACCTAATTCTTTTGATAGTTTCTTACTCATATTTATAGCGTCTAAATCATTTACAAGAATTATATCTTCTATTAAATCTAAGTCTACTATTGAAGGAATAAAATCATCACCTATTCCTTCTATTTTATGTCCAGATACATTACCACTTTTAATTATAGACATAGTATCGGGTTCTAAAGCATATATATCACTATTATATTCTTCTTTTAATCTTTTGCCTATACCGATTAAAGTCCCACCTGTACCTATACCAGATATAAAACAATCTACAGCTATTTTGCCTATTATTTCACTAGCAGTATTTTTATAATGTGCTTCTACATTATAAATGTTATCAAATTGATTTAATAAAAAGCCATTGTTTGTTTCACAAAATTCTTTAGCAAGTTCAATACATTTTTTAAATCCACCTTCTTTTTTAGATATAAGCACTACGTTAGCTCCATATAATCTCATTAAATCTAATCTTTCTTTACTTACCCAATCAGGCATAAATATATATACCTTTCGTTTTAAATAAGCACCTATCGCACTTAAAGAAATACCCGTATTACCACTAGTCGCTTCTACTAATATCATATCATCTTTTAACTTTCCTTCTTTTATAGATTTATCTAATATATAATAAACAATTCTATCTTTTATACTACCAGTTAAATTATAATATTCTAGCTTAGTATAAATATAATTTTCTACACCTTTATATTTATATTTTATCTTTATCATAGGCGTATTACCAATTAATCCTTCTATATTTTTCATACTTCACCTCATAAAAAAACATATACACTTTAGTATATGATTTTTTATTTAGTTTTCCTGTGCTGAATATTATAAGTTATTCTAAGTTTTAATTTATTTGGAACAAATCTTCCAAAAATATATAATAATTTTATTTTAAATCCTGGAATAATTAATAATTTATTTTTAAACATTTTATCTATTGCGTATTTAGCGACATATTCACTACTTAAAGCATCTACTTTAAATTCACAGTTAGCAACCTTATTAAAATTAGTATTAACAGGTCCAGGACATAAACAAGATACTTTAACATTACTCTTCATTCTTCTTAACTCTTCATAAAGAGCGAGAGTTAAATGATACACATAACACTTAGTTGAATAATATGTAGCCATTAAAGGACCAGGTTGAAAAGCTGAAGCACTTGATATATTTAATATATATCCACTATCTCTTTTAACAAAGTCGTTTAGGAATAATTTTGTTAAAACATGAACTGCTTTTATATTTAAATCTATCATAGATAACTCTTTATTCATATCAGTTTTTCTAAACGATCCAATAGTTCCAAATCCTGCATTATTAATAAGTATATCTATGTTTTTATCCTTTACTTGTCCATATAAATTTTTACAATTTTCTACATCACTTAAATCCATAGAAATTATATCTATATTAGTAGTTAATTCTTGTTGTAACTTTTTTAAATTATTTTTATCTCTAGCAACTAGTATTAAGTCATAACCTTTATTACTTAATACTCTTGCCATATCTCTACCAATACCACTACTTGCTCCTGTAATAAGGGCTAACATAAAATCACCTTTCTTTATTCATATACAAGCCATGCATTAGGTAGATATCTATCTCCTTCGTATCCAGAACCACCTGCAACACTAAGAATTTTACCATTTGCATAGAAAGTACTAGATCCACCACCATCTAAGTTACTAGCATTGTAAGCGCCATATTTTAACATAATATTAGTAAGTTCTACCATATCAACACCTAAACTATGACCAGGTCTTCTTCCATCTATTACTAACATTAAAACAATTCCATCTTTTCTTTGCCCTATTGCAGTTCTAGGTGCAATACCATATCCACCATTACCTTTAAATTGTGATGGAACACCATTAACAATTAAAAATGGTCCAAAAGATACAGCATCTCTTATTCCCATATTAAGAGCTTGATATGCAGAAGATTTTGTCAATACTAATACATTATCATTAGTAAACCCAATAATTCCTCCACCCCATCCAGTGCCACCATTATTAGCAACTATCTGTCCATTTATTATTACAGTCCCTGTAAAACTATAACCACTATATTCACTATAATGAAATCCACTAGCATTTATGCCGGCAACTGCTCCTGTTTTTCTCATAAATTGATCTAAAGTCCAACCATATTTCATGTTTGTAACTTTTCCCAATTTTATTTTAGAAGGATCATAAACAACCAACATATGACCTTTATATCCATCGCCCTCTATATCTATAACTTTATAAACATCATTTCCTTCATCACGAGTCAATACTTGTTCTTCTTCTGGTGATGAATAAACAATTTCTTCAGGTTGTTCTTCTTCAAACTCTATCTCTTCTTGATTAGTTTCTCCTTCTACTTCGATAATCGTATTATTGCTCATAATATAATTTACTTGATCTTTATTAAAAAATATATAAGCAAGATATTTGTGAGACATAGTTGTCATTGCACTTGTTACCCAAAGATTTCTAAAATAAGCAATTGGGCCATACATTAAGAATATACATATTATTGCCAACGCATCTAATACTCCAAATGTAATTACCCATTTTTTACTTTTCTTTTTATCTTTTTTCTTCTTTTTATTTTTCTTTTCTTTTTTAGGTTGTTTTGTTTCTTCAACCTTTACTTCTTCTTTTAATTTATTTTCTTTTTCTATTTCTTCTTGTAATTTTATTTCTTCTTCTGTTTTTTCTTTATATACTATAGGTTTTTCATTGTCAAAAAATACTTTTGGCATTTCAGGAATATTTCTTTCTTTTACTTCTTTTATAGAATTCATTAGTTCATCTAATTCATTTTTTATATTTTCTAATTCTTCTTTTGACATAATATCCTAATGCATTAAATTATAATAATAAACTAATCTTATTCCATAATATAGTATTAAAGAACTCAAGAAAATTATACTAGCTATTATAAATATTTTTCCTTTTTTTAATTTTATTTTTGACATACTAACCTCTTTTCTTAAGCACCAAAATCATTTTGATAACTTATTACACTAACACTTGTAACTCCTTCTATATTTTTAAATGTATCTAATACTTTAGTTTCATTATCTTTTAATTCTAATTCAAATGTTAGTTCTACAATATTTTTAGATATTGATTTACTCTTTAATTTTGTTTTTGGTAATTTATTTATTTGTTTAATTATAAATTCATCTATAGCAGCATCATATTTAATTATAAACAAGTATTGATGTTTAGCTTTAAATCCTAACATATATCCTAAGAAATATAAAAGTCCTATACCAATTGATGCGATTATAGCAACTATATATAGTCCAGCACCTGCCATTATACCTGCAGTTATACTCCAAAACATAAATACAGTATCTGTAGGCTCTTTTATTGCTGTTCTAAATCTTACAATAGATAAAGCACCCACCATACCTAGTGATAAAGCAAGGTTAGAACTAATTGTTCTAATTACCATAGCAGTAACCATTCCAAGCAATATTATACATAGTGAGAATGATTTAGAATAAACTACTCCACTATATGTTTTCTTATAAATGAAAACTATAAAAACCCCTATTACAAATGCGACTAACAAAGATAATAATATTTTATCTACTGTTATCGTACCTGTAAATTCTGAAATAACACTTTTTTTAATCATATCCATAAAACTCATAACTATTCTCCTTTATTTTATACTTCTACAAACCGCAAATTTAGAAAATGCTTGTCTTATCATTGGTACTGTTGATAAGACGATTGCAATTTGTTCTGGTAATATTTCATTAAATTTAACTTCTAAAACGACTTCATTGTCATCTATAATTTTATATGTAGTTAAATCTTCTTCATATAAATTATAATCATATCTTCCTGATCTAATCTTAGAATCAAATGTAACTCTTACATCAGATACAGGATAAGTATAAGCTAGTCTTTTATAATCTACTATTATAGAAGGTTTTAAGTTTCTGCTTCTAGAATCAATAACAAACTTAGTAAGTAAATTAGGTTCACTTATATCTAACTCTTCTATATTACCGTTTATAATTTTATCACAAATACTTTTATCTATCAATATTTGATCTTTAGAAGTTTTATTTTCGTGTTTATATTTACATTCTAATCTTATAAAACTTGTATCTCCATTATATAACCTAATTCTATATTTTTTTCTATATTCTACTCCATCCATCTTTTCGTAATATGCATTAGAATATAAATCATCAAAATATAAACTTCTTATAAAATAACTATTGTCTTCACTTGTAGAATTAGCATCTATATCCATTAAATGAGATAATTTATTTTTTAATATTTCAGCTGTATCTTTATTTATAACAAACTTAATTTCATTTCTATACTTTCTCATATTACTCACCAAAATACTCTTTCATCTCACTATTACTTAAATTAAAGAAATTCTTTGCTTGTTTAGTTATATAATCTCTTCTAAGTTTTGTATAACTTCTTAATTTTTCTACATTATCTTCCCAAGTCTTATAAGTCATACCCCATCTTTTTTGATTTCTTTCCATTTCAGGTTTTAAAGTATTATATATATTATCTATATATTCTAATACTCTTTCTTCTGTCCATACATTTTTAAGTTGATAACTAAGTCTTTCAACAAATGTCTTTTTAAACTCATCATTTACTATTAAACTTCTCATGAGTAGAGTTGAAACTTGTAATCTACTCATACCTTCTGGTTGTACTGAAAAATTAAAATAATTTAAATAATGATTCCACATAGCAAAATCTAAATCATAAAATATCATATTTATTTTACCATCATCTATATTTGGGTGATAATAAAATCTAGTATTTACTATATCATTATTGGTTACCCAGTTTTCTGCTACCCAGAAATCTACATAACTTTCTATATTTAATCTTTCTTTTACATATTCATAATTTTTATTATTTCTCATATCATGAGTACTTACATAATTTAATAAATCAAAATATTTTTTACCATCACCTATTGTTATATCATTATCTATTCTAACTATGTTAGTACCTTCTTTTGATACATTAAAGTTATTAGCAATAAAATCATCATCTACTTGTTCTCTAATATTATATACTCCCCAATAATCACCATTTATGTATAGAATTACAGGTTTATATGCTTGAACACTCAAATTAGTTTTACCATCTACTAGTGATGTCATAAGTATATCTCTAAAGAAAGCAGATTCCTGATCTTGAGAACCTGATCTTAATATTAAACTATTAAATTTAGAATAATCTCTATTTTCAAACACTTGATAACTTAAGCTAGGTTCACCATATTGTTTTTTAAATTTTATAGCAAAACTTTTTTTAGGTAATCCTCTAGTTGAACCACCAAATAGTTTAAATCCACAAGGAATATTAAAACTTCTACCATCTTCATATAATTCAGCATTAGCATCTACTACAAGTTCTGTATTCCAAGCATCACTTTGTACTCTTTTAAAATTACTTGGATTTAAAGAAACTGACATAATAGGTAATGTATGATTTTCATTTATTATATAGCTACCTACTTTAACATCACTTATTAATTTTCCATCCATATAACTTATTGCTTTTACTACAGTTGTTGAATTAAGAAAAATAGGACTATTATATACTCTAGAACTAGTTGTAGGTACACTACCATCTAAAGTATAATAAATTGTCCCATTTCCTGATATCTCTAAATTTATTCCATCACTATCGTTATATACACCAGATTCTGTATTAAACTCTGGTGTATATGCGACACTTGAAGTACCTGAACCGTTTTCAGCTTTAGGAGTTGGTTTTGAGAAATAATATAATCCATAATCATTAGATCTACCAAAACTATGTCCTAATGGAACATTAGCAATTACCATTGAATCAATTATATCATTATCTTTAGTTAAATATATTGACTCTACATCAGATATTTTAAAGTTAATATGTGTATAACTATTATTACTTAAATTAGTATCACCACTTGCCATCAATATATAATTCTCTCCTGATTTTAACTCAACATCAGGTAAATTATATTTTTCAATTGTATTTGTACTATTAGTTAAATAATAATCTTTTAAGTTAATAGTCTTATTTGAATTGTTTTTTAACTCTATCCAATCATAATACTCATTACCATTATGTGGCATATGTGAATAATTGTTATTCATAACTTCGTTTATTATTAAAGTTTCTGGTGTTTTTAATTTATTTTTTTGAAATTTCTTTATTCCTTCTGGATTATTAGAATAACCTGGACTTATATTACTTGTTTGATTAAACTTTCCATCTTCATATACCATAGCAAGTCCATTAGCAACATTCTTATATTCTACTTTGTCTATTATTTTACCATTTGAATTAGTAAGTATAGTTGTTCCATTTTTTGATTTTAAATCAAAATTAGAATATATCTCTTCATTAGTATCAATATAATCTCCCATATATATTACATATACTTCATCTTTACTTAAAGTTACATTTCCTAAACAATATTTAAAAGGAGCATTTAAGGTATTAGAGATACAATAATTTTTTAAATTAACTTTTTCTTTACCAGTATTAATTATTTCAATGTATCCAACATAATTATCATAACTATTTTTAAAATTACCATCATTCTTAGGTAAAAATTCATTTATTTTAACATCACTTTCAGCCAACAATGATTTTTGATATTCTTCATATCCTTCTTCTGTATTAGGATATCCTGGAGTAGCTTTCTTAGATGAGAACCAATTTCCTTCTAAATCTCTTACCATTACTTCATTACTCTTTATAGGCAATATATCTACCGCATCTACACTCTCACTTTGTGTATTCACTAAGAATAATTTTTCACTACCATTACCATTTAATTTAAAATTAGCATATAATCCATTCTTAGTTTCTCCACTTAAATATACAACTATATAAGATTTTGGTTTAATTGTTGTTTCTGGAAAAGCCCATTTAGTTTTACTATTTATGTCACTTAAACCATAATTTTTTAAATTTATCTCATAATCATTCGCGTTATATATTTCAATCCAATCTGAAACAGTTCCATCTGGACTAGCAACTGCTCCATTATTAGAAGTCATTATTTCTGTTATAACTAAACCTTCATATTTACCTTCACCTTTAATTGGCAAATTTTTTTCTATTAATGCTTTATCAGAATTATTAGATAGTATAATATTAAGCATAGCAAAAACAATAATAGCACCTATCATTATAGCAATTGTCTTAATATTACTTTTAAAGAATTTCTTATTAAATTCCATACTATCTAACTCCTAGCATTAACACTCATTATAAATATATTTTATCACATATTAAATCTAAATAAAACAAGTTTTTAATTTTAATTAAAATAAAAACGTATACTTTACTAAAAGTATACATTTTTCACTAAAATAATTCTATTTATTTATAATTTTTTATTATTGTAAAGAAAAAAGAATCTTTCGATTCTTATTTAGTTTCATAAACACTAACTTGTTTTTTATCTTTTCCTAATCTTTCATATTTTACATATCCGCTTATTTTAGCATAAACAGTATCATCAGAACCAATACCAGCATTAACACCTGGATAAATTCTAGTTCCTCTTTGTCTATATAAAATAGATCCACCAGTTACATATTCACCATCAGCGGCTTTAGCTCCTAATCTTCTACCTTCAGAGTCTCTACCATTTTTTGTAGACCCTTGACCTTTTTTATGTGCGAATAATTGGATATTTAATGTCATCAACTTCATTGATGAACACCTCCCTATCTAATTTCTATATATTTTTTATAATCTTTTTCTAACTCTGTCAATAAATTAATCATATTATCAATTAACTTATCAATTGTTTCGTTATGTTTTTTTATTTTTATATTCAAGTATCCATCGTTTTCTTCATATTCTATACAGTCCTCATCAATACTCAGTAGAGCATTTACTGTAGTAATGCTGATACTTGACACAGATGCACAAACTATATCAAATCCTTCTTCTGCATATCCAGAATGTCCTTTAATAGTTATTTCATCTTTATTTATATTTATCTTTATCATTATTTTACCACTATTTTTTTGATTTCAACTTTAGTGTATGGTTGACGATGTCCTTGTTTTCTACGATAATTTTTCTTTTGGTTGTATTTATAAACTATAATTTTTTTACCTTTACCGTTTTTAACAACTTCACCTTCAACATATGCTCCACTAAGTTCAGGCATACCAACAGTTCCATTAGCCATTAAAACTTTATCAAATTTAACTTTTGAACCAGCTTCAGCATCTAATTTTTCGATATAAAGAACTGTACCTTCTTCAACATAATATTGTTTTCCACCAGTTTCGATAACTGCTTTCATATTCTTACCTCCTTTATAAATTACTAAGACTCACCATTAAGGCACTAATAATAGTTTAAAACCTTCTCTGTGTGGTTGTAGAATGAGGTCCTACACGTTTAAAATAATATCACAAAATCCCTCTAATGTCAAACATTTTCTTCAAAAAATAGTTTTCAGTTAAATATTTTCCATCTATATAAAAAAGATGTCTATAATCTTTTTTCATTTTATCCACATTATTTATAGTTTTCTTCTTTTTAAACTTAAATTCATTTAAATATCTTTCAAGCAAAAACTTATTGAATAATTCTTTTCTTTCTTTATATAATCTATTTACTTCAAGTAATAAAAAAACAATTACAAAAGCAATAATTTTATTAATATTAAAATGAAAAAAG
>JAZRAM010000134.1:0-3393 GCA_045634565.1 Bacilli bacterium | reverse complement strand
CATTGAAATAAAGGTATCTACTATTCTTAAACTTGCCTTTACCGCAACTTCACTTTTTAATATACCAGCAAGCATGGTAATACCATATTCAGTAAATACATAAGGTAAATATCTACGACCACCATAATTTTGTTTTGAACTTGAGGTGACATTTTGGCACCTCAAGTTTTTATATTCTTCTTCTGTTAATTTAAAACAATAATTTTCAGGAAACCTTTCTTTGTTTCTAATAACTTGTCTATTTAAATATTTTGTTTCATAACCAAAAAGCCTAGCAACATCACTTGCTTACCCCTAATATGATAAATTAAGTTTTCTATTTTTATTTCTTCTAACATAATTACTCCTTTCAGTAATTACATTAATATCACATTTCAAAAACAAAATCAAAAAGCAGTTTTTATTATTCTGTATAATTAATTTAACAGTAATTATTCATTTTAACAAAATATTAAAAGAAACTGCATAAAAAACTTAACAATTTTACAAAAACTATAAAAATTAAAAAAATAAGCCAAAAGACTTATTTTATTCTATTATTTACATTAGCATAATACTGTTTACCTAAATTAACTAATCTTTTAGTCATTTCTCCACCAACAGTACCGTTTAATCTACTTGATGTATCTGCACCTAGTTGTATTCCAAGTTCTCTAGCAACTTCATATTTTAAATTTTCCACTGCTTGTTTAGATCCAGGAACTACTAATTTATTTGTGTTACTCATATATCTCACCTCATTAATATTATTTACAAAAAGCAATTTATTAGTATGAGAGTTTCTTCCAACTAGTATTTACTTAACTTGTAATTTCTACTATTTATATTATTTAGTATTTAGATAAAAATAATAAAGGGAAATCGTTATCCATTTTCTTAACTCTATAAAAAAAGATAGCACTATGTTTGCTATCCATTTTCTTATTTTGAATAAGTGTTTCCACCTAAATGTTGTTCACCCATTTGAACTAATCTCTTAGTGATTTCTCCTCCAACTGAACCATTAGCTCTTGAAGTAGCATCAGGACCTAAGTTAACTCCTAGTTCACTAGCGATTTCATATTTCATTTTATCGATTGCTTGTTTAGCTCCAGGTACAACCATTTTATTAGTTGATTTATTCATTATTTTCACCTCCTGTACATTTATAATTTGTGTACAAAAGGTTTTTTTATACAATTTTTTTTTGGAAATTTTTTCTATTATAGATATTCGTTTGTTTCTTCTTCTTTTAAGTTAGTTATTACTTCTATATTATCTATACATTCATCAATTAATGTTTCATAATCAAAATTAGATTCATATAAAATACATTTATTTAAATCTGGATTTATTACTGGATGAGTTGGTAAAAATATAGTACAACAATCTTCATATGGTAATATACTTGTTTCATATGTATTTATTTTTTTAGATATATCTATTATTTCTATTTTATCCATACATGCAACAGGTCTAATTACTGGGAAATTGGTTACACTATTAATAACACTCATACTTGTTAAAGTTTGACTTGCTACTTGACCAATAGATTCTCCATTTATTATAACTTTACACTTATTTTTTAAACTTAATCTTTCAGCTATTCTATACATCATTCTTCTCATAATAGTTATAACATAACTATCAGGTACATTCTTATATATAGCTTCTTGTAGTTTAGTAAATGGTACTACATTAACTTTTATATTACCAGAATATTCATTTATTATACTAGCTAATTTTATTACTTTATTTTTAGCTTGAATACTTGTATGAGGTGGCGATTCAAAATATAAACATTCTAAATCTACCCCTCTTTTTAAAGATAAATATCCTGCTACAGGAGAATCAATTCCACCACTAAGCATTAACATACCTTTTCCTTGAACACCTACTGGATATCCTCCTATACCTTTTATTTCATTAGTATAAATAAATGTTCCTTCTACTCTTATTTCTATAGTTACTTCAATATCAGGATTATGAACATCTACTTTACAGTTTATATTTTTTAAAACATGTCCACCTATTACATTATTAAATTCCATACTAGGTATTTCAAATCTTTTATCAGCTCTCTTAGTATTTATTTTAAAAGTTTTAAAATTCTCTTTATTTAATAAATCTAATACTTTAGCTTTTATATCTTCAACATTAGTATTTACTTTATGACATATAACTATACTATGTATACCAAATACCTTTTCTAATTTTTTTGCAACAACACTAGCATTATCACATTCAATATACATTCTAACTCTATCAAATCTTATATTAATATTTTCTCCATTTAATATACTTTTAACATTATTAGCTAACAATTTAGTAAAAGTATTTCTATTTGCTTTCTTGGTAGTTAATTCACCATATTTAATTAATATTAAGTTGTTCATAAAAAATCACCAAAAAGATTATATCATAATTTTTAAAATAATAAAATAAAAAGATACTAATAAATAGTATCTCGTAATTATTTTATATTGCTAGTAGAGATTGTTATAACTGGACGAACACCAAACCAAGTGGCCTGGTACCCACAACTACACCCATCCCAAATTTCAGCATCAATATTAGCATTATATATAAAGAAACTATCATCTGCAGTCCCTAACCAGTACATAGTTGAATATGCCCAACTTAAATTTGATGGCCATTTATAAAAGCCATTACTACCCATAGTACAACCTAAATTAAGAGCTTGATTTAATGTTAATAAACTTCCTGTTGCTCCTGTTAATTCTGTATTTAAATAACTTACATATTCTTCTACTATTGGATATAATAAACTATTGTTATCATATACATCAGCAGGATACGTTGTTCCATATTTTGGCAATAAATTATAATTTTCATCTACCCAATAGGTTATTGATGCATACGCTACATATCCTGCATCATCACTTTGTCTATACTCTGTTGTATGAATATCTTTTTCTGTTAACATTTTAATTGAACTTGCTGTTAATTCTGCATCCTCTATTACATAGAACTTGTCTGGTGTATCTCCGATATCGCAAGTCACTATATCTCCAATAGAATATTTTCCATCGTTATCTTCATCACTAAACGAACATACTTTTTTTATCCCATAACTATATTTTTTTTCTGAATCATTTATAGTACATCCATCTAATAAAACTTTTCCTGTTTCTCTTATTATTACATTTGTACATTCTACATCTCCAACATATTCTACTTCAAATGGTAATTTATTTATTTCATTATATGTTCCAGGTAATACTGCTTTTCCTGTTCTTAGTTGGTGTGCTACCATACCATTTTTTACAGCAGATGCATATAGTTCAACACTTCTTTCATTCGCTTTTTCTGTTGCATCAACAACAATTTCTACTATTATTGGTGTTGCTATAAGTACTATTATCGCTAATATTATTATTACAGCTAATAATT
>JAZRAM010000133.1:0-2826 GCA_045634565.1 Bacilli bacterium | reverse complement strand
TTTTTCATAACATACCTCTTATAATTAATAGTATAAGAATATTTATTAAAAATAATATAATAAATATACTTGCAAATAAACCAACCCAAATAAATACTGCTTTTTTAATATCTATAGGTATATCCCCTACTATTTTACCAGTTTGTCCATTCATAGCAAACGTATAAAATTTATCTTTATATTTAATATTTAAAAACCAAACAGGTAATAATACATAAGATGATTTTAAATTATACAGATTAATTGTTTTATCTTTTACTCTTATATTATCATAAAGCCTTATATCCTTCTTCATCTCTTGTATAAAGGTATTTTCTGCTCTAGTATGTGCTTGAAGTTTTGACTCATCACAATCTACATCATACTTTTCTGATAAAAATCCAGATAGATATGAATAATTAAAAGTTTTTAATTCTTTATAGTTATATGGTTCTATGGAATTCATAATATCATCAGGAAATTTTTTAGAACCATCCACTGGAATATTTTGAAAAGAAATATTCCCCCCTCTTATAACTTTATATTTGTCTGTTTTAGTATATCTATAATTTCCACTTGTCCAGGTACTAATATTTTCACATTTTGCTTCTATCACACCAGTAGAATCTAATGTATATAACCAAAATGGTGCATATACTCCACTAATATTATTTATATTTTTTTTAATATTAAATTTTTTTGGCATTAACCATTTACCTTTAGTTAATTTTTTAAAAGAGTTTATTGCATCTTCTTTTGTAGTTTTAAATGGTATTAAATAATCCGGATTAAAAACACCTTCTAATTTATTCTTTAATATTGCAGTATTGTTGCAATATATACAAGAAGTTGCACTTGTATTTACATCAGCAATTATTTCAGCGCCACAGTTTTTACAAGTATATACATCTATTTCATTACTATCAAGATTTTTTGATAAATTAACTGAATTCAAATTTTCTAAATTAAATTTAGATCTACAATACTCACATTTCCAATTTTGTTCTTTAGGATTAAATTTTAACACAGCATCACATTTAGGACATTTATGATCTAAAGTATTATTCACAGTATCACCTACTTTACAACATTGTATCATAGAAAAAGAATAAGTAACACTAATTCACTTATTCTTTTTGCTTACTTTACTTAGAGTTTACATCTTTCACTTTTTCCAATATAAAATATTTGCACTCATAACTACATAAGTTTTTGATATAATCATCTTTAAACTTTATATCGTTTATTTTATTACATATTTTATTTAGTCTATTACAAAATCCTTTTAATCTAAGTTTTCCATATGACCAATCACCTATTACATAATCATAAGGTTCAAAATACTCAGTGTATTTTTCTTTAAAAGCAGATTCATCATAACCCTCTTTATATTCTTCAATTAACTTATATTTAATATTATTTATTTCTATCATTCGTACACCTTCCTAAATGCATAACTAACTTCTTTATATTTTACCAAATTTGATGAAGAATTCCAAGTCATATATCCACCTTTTAATCCATTATCGTATAAAGCTTGTATTTGTTCAGATATTTTATCTGCATCATAAACCACACTAGGTTGTTTAGTAGTGTTATAAGTTTGAATCCAAGTTCTTACAATTGCTGGAGTTGGAATTATTTCTTGTTTAGAAACAACATATTTACTCCACTCATCTAAAAGTTTATATGGAACTGTCCAAACGACTTCTTTAATACCATAATCATGCTTATTAAAGTGATCTGGATATGGCATACCACTTATTACATCAGCTACATTTGATATAGCTGGCCAAAATTGTCCGTATGCAGTTACATAATTAGAAGCACTCTCTCCAAATACATCTATTGATACATACCCACCTACACTATGTATTTCATCACAGGCATACATAACGAAAGTTTGTAAAGCTTGAGCCTTTTCTTCGTTATAAGTATTATTTAAAGTTATTACGCCTTCTCTTTCTAATTTAGTAGTTCTATCAGGAAATCTAACATAATCAAATTGAATTTCATTAAATCCTACATCAGTAATTGCTTCCTTACCTAGTTCTACAACAAATTCCCATACAAATCTATTATAAGCGCTTGGCCAATAAGATCCATTATGACTAAATGGTTGTCCATTACTATTTTTAATTGCTACTTCTAAATGATCATTAACAAAATATGAATCTTTAAAAGTAGTTATTCTTCCTATAACATATAGTCCTGCATCTTTAGCTCTCTTTACATATTCTTTATAATCTTCATATTCATTAATTGCTTTATCATAATTTGTAGGAGAATATTCTTTCATAACCGGAGAATTATAAGCAGGACTAGTATTATCTTTAATATCTATAACAAATGCATTAATATTATTTTCTTTAGCAAATTCTATATATTCATCTATATTTTTAACAGCCCCACTATTTATATATAAACTTCTAACTTCTTCAGGCATAACATTATCTTCAAACTTAGCCTTCTCATATGGATAATAATCTAAATTATTCGCATTACCACCATTTAAAGTATCTCCCATTTTAGACATATATTCTTGTATACCATTTTCATCATATACTTTAAGACTTTCTTCTAAAGTACTAACTAAATATTTACTATATACATAACCTTCTATATCATTATATTTAATTTTATATTTATTAACTTTACCTTCTTCTATTTTATCATATCCAAGTATTTCTACTCTTTCACCTTTTTTTATATAGGATAATATTTTAGAAGATTCTAAGTCCTTATAAACAGTTAAATTAGTTCTTACAAATAATTCTTTTTCTTTAATTATTTCCTCTTTATTATTAGTTAAATTATTCTCATTTATCAAATAAAAATCTTTATTAT
>JAZRAM010000132.1:0-10864 GCA_045634565.1 Bacilli bacterium | reverse complement strand
TAATAAAAAAGAATATAAAATACAAAACTTACTAATAAAAGCAAACTTAATTACTCTTTCTATAGGTATGAATGATTTAATATATAAAAGTAAATTTGAAACTAATTTATATGAATATACAGATGATTTAATAAATGATATAGAAAAACTTTTAGAACTTATTAGAAAATATAATAAAGATGAAATATATCTACTTGGTTTTTATAATGTAATAGGCAATGATAGTTTAATTGAGTATGCGAATAAAAGATTAGAATTTATTTGTAAAAAAAATAAAATAAAGTTTGTAAATATAGAAGGCTTAAATGACTATATAATTGATGGAATATATCCAACAAATGATGGATATGAATATATAACGAATCAGATATTGCAATTTACAAAATAATAAAAATATTATATAATTGATATAGGTGATAAAATGATAGAAAGTAAAAATATTTTTTCAAAAGTATTTATGTGGATGTTTATAGGATTAGCTATAACATTTGGTATTGGATACTATGTATCAATAAATCCAAATATGTTATTTAATATATTTGGTAGTTATTATTGGCTTTTAATAATAGCTGAGTTAGTAGTAGTTATTTGGTTAAGTGCTAGAATAAGAAAGATGAAACCTACGACAGCAAAAATATTATTCTGTGCATATTCATTTCTAACTGGACTTACTTTTTCATCTATATTTGTTATATATGAAATAAGTTCAATAATATATGTATTTGGAATAACTGCGCTACTTTTCTTAATATTTGCACTTATAGGTTATTTTACTAAAATAGATTTAACAAAAATAGGGGTATATCTATTTATGGCATTACTAGGAGTAATTATTTGTAGTATTATAAATATATTTGTAGGTAGTGAGACATTTGACCTTGGAATTACAATAGTATGTTTAATAGTATTTATAATATATATTGCTTATGATATGCAAATAATTAAGAGAAACTTATATCTAATTCCAGAAGAAGATAATTTAGCTATTTATGGAGCTTTACAATTATATTTAGACTTCATTAATATATTTTTAAGATTACTTCAATTGTTTGGAAGAAGTAGAGATTAGTAGTAAAGTGCTACTTTTCTTTTAATATTTATTGAAAAAACACTTGCAAAATCTAAAAATATTTGATAAACTATGTGAGTAATGAAATTTCTATGACTTGAATTAGTCATGGCGGGAGGAGAGTTAAGTATGAAAAAATCAATTCATCCGGAATATCAAGAAACAAAAGTAACTTGTGCTTGTGGAAATACTTTTACAGTTAATTCTAATAAAGAAGAGTTACACTTAGAAGTTTGTAATGAATGTCATCCATTCTATAAAGGTGGAAAAGATTCAGGTATGGTTTCTAAAACTGGACGTGTAGAAAAATTCAATCGTAAGTATGGATTTAATCAAGAAGCTAAATAATGCTTCTTTTTTGTATATTTATTTAAAAAAATAAAATACTAATATTGGTGATTAGTATATGAATATAGATTTTAAAGAGTTATTAGATGTAACTATAAGAGCAATATCTTCTTTAGTAACACTTTTCCTTGTAACTAAAATGTTGGGTAAAAAACAAGTATCACAACTATCACTCTTTGATTATGTAATAGGAATATCTATTGGTAACTTTGCTGCTGAAATGACAATAAATCTTGAATCGAAAGAAATAAATGGTATATGGGCTGTAGTTTTATTTGGTTTGTTTGCTTATGCTATTTCTTATCTTACTATGAAAAGTATTATGCTTAGAAGATTTTTTATGGGTACTCCAACAACACTGATACAAGATGGAAAAATACTTGAAAAGAACTTAAAGAAAATGAAATTTGATATAAATGATATGTTAGAAGAAATTAGAAGTGCTGGATACTTTGATTTATCTCAAGTAGAGTATGCAATACTAGAAGCAAATGGAGAAGTCAGTATTTTACCTAAACCAGAGTATAGACCACTTACTCCAAAAGATATGAAAGTAAAAGTAGATAAAGAAGGTCTTTGCTGTAATCTTATAATTGATGGAAAAATAATGCACAATAATTTAAAAAATATAAACAAAAATGAAAAATGGTTAGATAAAACTCTAAAAGTTAAAGGATATAGTGATATTTCAAAAATATTACTTGCAACCGTTGATGTTAATGAAAAAATAGTTGTATATGAAAGAAATTTAAAAGAAGATCCTAAAGATGTATTAGAATAATGTGTAAAGAAATGTAAAAAAACAAAAAATAAAAAGAATTTTTGTGACATTTGATTTTGTTTTTGATATAGTATAATTAGGTGGTACTATGAAAAGACATTTTTGTGCATCTGCTTTTGTTGTGGATCCATATACAAAAAAAATATTGTTAATTAAACACAAAAAAAATGGTAGATGGACTCAACCTGGTGGGCATATTGAAGATGATGAAACTCCAGAAGAAGCTGCACTTAGAGAAGTATATGAAGAAACTGGTCTTCATGTTAGATTATTAGGAGAAAGATTTCCTAGAGAAGAAGATTTTGTTAGACCTTTGGGTATACAAAAAAATAGAAGAACTATGTCAGATGGAGAAATGCATATGCATGTAGATATAATATACGCAGCTGTTCCAAATGATGATAAAAAAGAACAGTTGAATACTGAAGAAAGCGATGATATTGATTGGTTTTCAAGAGAAGAATTAGAAGATATAGATTGTTTTCCTGATATAAAGATAACTATGGATTATATATTAAAAAATATAATAAAATAAGAGATTACATTATTTGAATCTCTTTTTTATTTGTTTCTTTATTTCTTTATTTACTTCTTTTTTAACTTTTTTTCTTGCTTTCGTACTAACTGTACACATAATAATAGCAATTCCTAAAAAGATTATAATTTTTTTATAGTTCTTTTTTTCTACAATATCTACATCTTTTTTTTCTTCAGTATTTGTTTCTTTTGTAGTCTCGCTATTTTCATTAGACCATATACCAAGTTTACTGTCTTCAGCATCTTGTTCTGTTGCTTCTAGTTCATCAGTATATTTATAATCTCCATAAAGATAAGCAACACTCGCCAAGCCTTTACTTACTAATTTTTTTTGAAGTAATTCTCCATCTACAAACACCCATACTAAATGTCTATTATATTTATCTAATTTATTAGAATCTTCATCGTACTCTAACTCAATTACTTCAGCATTTTTAATTTTATTACAAGTATATTCGCTAGCTTCCTTTCCATATGATTCTTCTTCCTTATTAGGATGAACTGTTTCTGGAGTATCTATAGCTAGGAATCTAGCAGTTATCTCATCTTTTTTATAAATAAATTTTGCAGTATCACCATCAACACAATCACTAAACTTAACTTCTATAGTTTTTGCTGATACACTAATTATTCCAACAAATAGAAAAAAGAGCGTTAAAAATAATTTTTTCATATCATCACCTATAATAATTATACAATAAAAAAATAAAAAACAAAACGAACAAAAATTCGTTTTTATGTTGACTGGGCATTCACAAATAGTATATAATTATACATAGATACATTTTGATAGTTTAGGTGTTTTACTCTTTTAAATATCTTTAGATATTAGAAAAGGGGTGATTTCTATGATTAGTATAATTATAGAAGGGGGTAAGTCCGTTGGACTTAGTAGTCGCATTTGCGATTATTGTATTTTATACAATCCTAATCCTTAAGTATAAGGATTAGCTTAAATGAAAACACCAAATCAGTTGAAATGGTGTTTTCTAAAACAATGTTTTAGAGTATACACTTAACACGGCAATATCAAGATGTATCTCTTTTTTATTATATGAAGATAACTTCATCTGCATACATCATAACACATTTATATACTTATTGTCAAACTACTATCTAAAAAAATTAAAAACAATTTGCATTTTCATAATTATGTGTTATAATTGTAAGCGTGTTTCGAAGGAAGTGTATAATATGAATAAAAGAAATATAGCAATCATTGCTCACGTAGACCATGGTAAAACTACTCTTGTAGATAAACTTTTACAAGCAAGTGGTACATTTAGAGATAATGAAGAAGTTCAAGAAAGAGTAATGGATTCTAATGATATAGAAAAAGAAAGAGGAATAACAATACTTGCTAAAACAACAGCAATTAACTACAAAGACCATAGGATTAATATTCTAGATACTCCAGGACATGCTGACTTTGGTGGAGAAGTAGAAAGAATAGTTAATATGGTTGATGGTGTATTACTTGTTGTAGATGCTTATGAAGGAACAATGCCACAAACTAGATTCGTTCTTAAAAAAGCACTTGAAGCAGGTGTTAAACCAATAGTAGTAGTAAATAAAATAGATAAAGAATCTGCTAGACCTAAAGAAGTAATAGATGAAGTAATGGATTTATTTATTGAATTAGGTGCTGATATAGAAGATTTAGATTTTCCAATTGTTTATGTATCTGCTATTAACGGAACATCAAGTTTTAGTGATGATTTAAGCACACAAGAACCTGATATGACAAAAATACTTGATATGATTATAGAAAATATTCCTGCTCCAAAAAATGAAGAAGGATCACTACAATTTCAACCTGCTTTACTAGATTATAATGATTTTGTAGGAAGAATTGGTATAGGACTTGTAAAAAGAGGAAATATTAAAGTTAATCAAATGGTATCTTGCTGTAGAGTAGATGGAAGTATTAAACAATTTAGAATAGCTAAAATGTATGGTTTCTTAGGACTTAAAAGAGTCGAAATAAATGAAGCAAGTGCTGGAGATATAATCGCTATTGCAGGACTTCCTGATATTTCAGTAGGAGAAACAGTATGTGAAATAGGACTTGAAGATCCGCTACCACTTCTTAGAATAGATGAACCAACACTTCAAATGACATTTGGAGTTAATACTTCACCATTCTGTGGTAGAGAAGGTAAAATAGTTACTGCTAGAAAAATAGAAGAAAGATTATCAAAAGAAACAGAAAGAGACGTATCTTTAAAAGTTGCACCTGTTCCAAATGATGGAGAATCATTCATAGTATCAGGTCGTGGTGAGTTGCACCTTTCAATTCTTATAGAAAATATGAGAAGAGAAGGATTTGAACTTCAAGTATCTAAACCTGCTATAATAAAAAAAGAAATAGATGGTATTATGTGTGAACCTTTTGAAAATGTTCAAATAGATGTTCCAGAAGAATTTGTAGGTTCTGTAATAGAAGCTCTAGGTAATAGAGAAGGTGTTATGGAAAACATGACAAGTTCTGAAAACCAAGTAAAACTTCACTATACAGTTCCAACTAGAGGTTTAATTGGTTTCTCAACTGAATTTATGACTATGACAAAAGGTTATGGTATATTAAATCATACTTTTAAAGAATATAGAGCGCAAGCTGGATCTACTGTAGGAGCTAGAAAAAATGGTGTTTTAGTTTCTATGGAAAATGGTAAAGCAACTGCTTACTCATTAGGAAATCTAGAAGATAGAGGAGTTATGTTTATTGAACCTGGTACAGAAGTTTATGAAGGTATGATAGTTGGTGAAAATAATCACGACAATGACCTTGCTGTAAACGTAGTAAAAGGTAAAAACTTAACAAATACTCGTTCATCTAGTAAAGATCATACTGTAGTTTTAAAAAGACCAAGAACTATGAGTTTAGAAATATGTTTAGATTATATAAATGAAGATGAGCTTGTAGAAGTAACTCCAGTAAGTTATAGAATGAGGAAAAAAATATTAAATACAGAAATGAGAAAAAAACAAGATGCTAAAAAGATGTAGTTAATTTCTACATCTTTTTCTATAAAAAAAATAACAAGAATTATTTCTTGCTATCTTTCATTACATCTCTATCAAAGAAATCTCTTATATCACATTCAAGTACTAAAGCAATATCTTCTAATGTGTCAATTGAAATTGTTTGGTGAGTAATAGATTCTAATTTTGCTATAAAACTATCACTTAAATATAAAGCTTCAGCAAGTTCTCTTTGTTTAAGACCTTTTCTCTTTCTATATTTTTTAATATTTTTACCAATAACATTATATATATCAGATTGCTTCTTTTCTGCCATATCTATCACCAACTTAATTTTCTCATATATTACCAATTTATTTTATAGATAAATAATCTATATATTTAAAAGTTTTGTTATGATTTCTTTAAAACTTATTCCGGCATTATTTATTAGTTTAGGATACATACTTATCTCAGTAAAACCTGGTATAGTATTGATTTCATTAAAATATAACTTTTTATTATCCAAATCATAAAGAAAATCTATTCTACTTAACCCATTACAACCTAATATATTAAATATATTTTTAGAATAATTCTTAATATCCTTTTTTATATTTTCATCAATATTAGAAATAACAGTATCAATTTTCTTAACATATTTAGCATCATAATCATACCAATTACCATTATTTATTATTTCGCCTATATCAGAAATTATAAGTTTTTTCTTATCTTCTAATATTGCACATTCTAATTCTCTATTATTTTTTATATACTTTTCAATTAAAATATTACTATCATACTTTTTAGAAATCTTTAAATATTTTTTTAATTCTTTTTTATTATTCGCAATATTTATACCTATAGAAGAACCGCATTTACAAGGTTTAATAATAACTGGATATTCTATATTTTCTAAATTAAGATTATCATTATAAATTATATAAGGTACTTGCGGGATTGAATGTTTTTCTAAAAATATTTTAGTTAATAATTTGTCATAACAAATAATACTACTGTAAGAATTACATCCCACATATTTTATATTATATAGCTCAAATAAGCTTTGTAATTTACCATCTTCTCCTGTATTACCATGAATCATAGGCAATACAATATCAAACGATTTACAATATTCAATTATATTATTTATTTTAATCACAGTATTATTTTTCCATTCTTTATTTATTTCATCTACATTATCTACTTCATACCACTCATTATTATAATCAATTCCAACTAATTTATAATCAAACTTACTAATATCAATATTATTGATTATAAAGTTAACTGACTTACAAGAAATCTCGTGTTCATAAGAGTTTCCACCGAATAAAATTAAAACTTTTTTCAAATTACCACCTAATAAATTTTATGAAAATAAATTTTAATTATCTCTAATATAGATTTATTTAAAAAAATGTGTT
This sequence comes from Bacilli bacterium, assembly GCA_045634565.1. Taxonomy (GTDB): domain Bacteria; phylum Bacillota_I; class Bacilli_A; order RF39; family UBA660; genus UMGS1613. Next base: position 3,735 of record JAZRAM010000132.1, on the reverse strand, counting down.
AAACTATTTATATATATAAAAGAAAAATGAAAAAGGTGAAAATATGGGAAAGGTAATAGCATTCGTAAATCAAAAGGGTGGAGTTGGAAAAACAACTTCAAGTATCAATTTAGCGGCTTCCCTAGGACTTTTAGGAAAAAAGACTTTACTAGTAGACTTAGATCCACAAGGTAATAGTACTACTGGTGTAGGTGTTAATAAAGGTGATTTGGAAAGTAGTATATATGAACTTTTAGTAGATAGAGCAGAAGTAAAGAAAGTAGTGGCAAAAACTAAGTTTAAAAATTTATATTTAATACCTGCATCAATAAATTTAGCAGGTGTTGATATGGAACTTATGGAAATGTCTAGACAAAATCCAGAGTTTGTTCCGCAACTACAATTAAAGAAATATTTAGGAGAAATAAAAGAAGTATTTGATTATATAATTCTAGATTGTCCACCATCACTTGGATTAATCACAACAAATGCACTTGCAGCTTCTAATTCAGTAATAATTCCAGTACAATGTGAATTCTTCGCACTTGAAGGAATTATGCAACTGTTAAATTCAATTATGATTGCTCAAAAGAAACTAAATCCAAGTCTAGATATTGAAGGAGTATTATTAACAATGCTTGATAATCGTACTAATTTAGGACTTGAAGTAGTAGAAGAAATTAAAAGTTATTTTAAAGAAAAAGTATATGATACTATAATACCAAGACTTGTAAGACTTTCAGAAGCACCAAGTCATGGTAAACCAATTCATGCATATGATCCAAGAAGTAGAGGAACAGAAGCATATATCAATTTAGCTAAAGAGGTGATTGAGAGAAATGGAAACTAAGAAAAGAGCTTTAGGTAGAGGTTTAGAACAATTATTTAATAATGAAAACTTAGATTTAAATAGTTTTGAAAAAACAGTTTATGAAACAGCAACTAATGAAGAAATAATAGATATAAACTTAAGCGATTTAAGAGCAAATCCATACCAACCACGTAAAGTTTTTAATGATGAAGCACTTAATGATTTAGCTGAGTCAATAAAAGAACATGGAGTTTTCCAACCAATCATTGTTAAAAAAAGTATTAAAGGTTATGAAATAATTGCAGGTGAAAGAAGAGTTAGAGCATCTAAACTTGCAGGATTAGAAAAAATTCCAGCAATCATTCGTAATTTAAATGATGAACAAATGATGGAAATAGCATTGTTAGAAAATTTACAAAGAGAAAACTTGAGTGCGATAGAAGAAGCCGTTGCTTATAAATCTATGATAGAAAAATTAAATCTTACTCAAGAAGAATTATCTAAAAAAGTAGGTAAGAGTAGAAGTCATATAACTAATATTTTAGGTCTACTTAGACTTCCAAAAGAAGTTCAAGAAATGGTAGCGCATAACAAACTTAGTATGGGGCATGCGCGTGTTTTAAGTAAATTAGAAGATGATGAAAAAATACTTGAAATGGCAAGACAAATTATTGAAAGAAAAATACCAGTAAGAGAACTTGAACAACAAGCAGAAGATAAAGCTAAAAAAGTAAAAATAGAAAGAAAAGTTAAAACAACTAATAATGATTTCAAATACGTTGAAGAATTATTGAGAGAAAAGTTAGATACAAAAGTAAAAATAAAAGATAGAAAAATAGAAATAGCATTTACAAATGTTGCAGATTTAAATAGAATACTAGAAGTTTTAAACGTAAGAGAATAGTATAGGTGGTGACATAATGGATAAGGAATATAAATTAGGAAGCATAGTAATGATGAAAAAGGAGCACCCATGTGGAACTAACGAATGGGAAGTAACTAGATTAGGTGCAGACATTAAAATCAAATGCATTAAATGTGGGAGATCAATTATGTTACCAAGAATAGATTTCAATAAGAAATTAAAGAAAGTAATAAATTATTAGGAGGCATTTGTGAAAAGAAAAAGAAGATCAATGGGCCCTGTTGTAGAAATAATACTTTTCTGTGCTATAGTCGCTCTCTTTTGCTTAATATTTAGTTTAACAGGAGCAAGTGGTTATATAACAGAAGGTGGAACATTTGAAACTACACTTGTAGTATTAAATAATTTCTTTAGTACTGCAGGAATAAAACATATAGTAAATAATTCTTTAGTTAATTTTCAAACTTTAGAACCTTTAGTGTTTGTAATACTATCATTAATAGCAGTTTCAATACTAGAAGCAAGTGGACTTTTAAAACAAATATTTACTCCACTTAAAAAGATAAAACCTATATACGTAACTGCAATAGTTATGTTTGTAGGTATAATATCTACAATAATAGGTGATTATAGTTATGGACTTTTATTACCACTAGCAGGTATCCTTTATAAATATATAGGAAGAAGTTCTAGTTTAGGTGTACTAACTATGTTTATCGCAATAACAATAGGATATGGTACAGGAATAATTTATAATTATCAAATGTATGAATTAGGAGATATAACAGAACTTGCTACTCAAAGTATAGTAACCGGGTATAACTATGAATTATTATCTAATATTTTCTTGATTATTGTATCTACGTTAATACTTACAGTTGCGGGTACATTAGTATTAGAACAATTTTCTAAAAAGTTTACAAGAAATGAAGAAACAGATAATTTAAATATATCTAAAAAAGCTGCAAGAGCTACTTTAATAACATTTATTTGTTTAGCTTTATTATTCGTATATTGTTTAATACCTGGATTACCAAAATCGGGATTATTACTAGATAAAACACAACCTACATATATAGGTAAATTATTTGGTGGAGAATCACCACTTAATCAAGGATTTATGTTCTTAATAATAGGAATACTTATGGTATGTGGATTTGTGTATGGTACGGTTTCTAGAAATATAAAAAACACAGAAGATTATAGTAAAGCACTTACTAAAACTTTTGAAGGAACAGGATATATATTTGTACTATTATTCTTTATGTCTATATTATATGAAATAATAGATTGGACTAATTTCTCAACAGTTATTTCTACGAATATAATAGACTTTATAGGAAGAACAAATATATCAGGTGTATTACTTGTTATATTAGTATTCTTATCAATAGTACTAATTTCAATATTTATACCAGATAGTATTACTAAATGGAACTTAATTGCTCCTATTTATGTACCACTCCTAATGAGAGCAAATATAGCTCCATCATTCACACAAACAATATTCCTAGCAGCTGATTCAGTTGGTAAGTTATTCTCACCAATATATCTATGGTTAATAGTTGCTATAGGATTTATGTATAAATATGAAAAAAATACAAATATGAGTATAATGGGTACAATGAAAAAGATTATGCCAGTAATACTAATATTAAGTTTAGTATGGATAGTCATAATTGTAGGATGGTATCTAATAGGACTTCCAATAGGAATAAATACAAATATTACATTATAAAAATAAAATTAACAACTAAAAATTGTTAATTTTTTTATATATTTTTATATAAAAAGAAAATAATAAAAAATAAATATCATTTAATATAAAGCAGATCCATTTAACTTAACATTTTATAATCCATTTAAAATATAAGTCCTTTAATAATATTATAGCAATATATAAGACCGTTAAAATGTAAATTAGACAGTCTTTATTATTTAAAATATAAAAATAAAGTAGAAATAATTTTAATATCGTGATATACTTAATAAAGAATAGGAGAGATGAAAAATGAAAAAAGGTTTTACCTTAATAGAACTATTAGCGGTAATAGTAATACTAGCGATAATAGCGTTAATC
>JAZRAM010000131.1:0-4628 GCA_045634565.1 Bacilli bacterium | reverse complement strand
TTATTAGAAACACCTTTTCTTCTGTCATATTCTTCTCTCTCCCAAGGAGTCATAGACATCATTATTGCTGCAGTTTCTTCTTTTGTTAATTCAGTTAATTTTATATATTCCTCTACTTTTTCTAATGATTTACTAACATTATTAAGTTCATGAATCTTAGCTGTTCTTTCTACCAAATGATTAGTTAAATCTGTAATTTTATCTGATATAGAAAGTCTTTCTTGATATAATTTTTTCCATTCTTCACTATTAACAACTTGATTTTGTTCATTATATTCATATTTAAAATTTGATAAATTTTCTACAATTTCATTTAATCTTATTTGATATTGTTTTAATTCTTCAACGGCATTATTATAAGCTTCTTGTTCTGGTATTAATTCTTCTAATTTTGAGTTTAATCTTTTTCTTTCAGCAAATAATTTCTTTCTTGCTTCTTCTTTTAATTCTACCAATTCTCTTAAATCAACTCTGCTGTAATCAGATTTTTTATCCATATCTTCTAATATTTGTTTTTCGGCTCTTTCATCTTCACTAACTGATTTTAAAATAGCTATTTCATTTAATAAAGCTTCCTCTTGATCTTTAAAATTAGATTCTAATTCTTTTAGCCTTTGATCATAACCCATTCTAATTTGACCATTATCATTATAGCTTCTTTCTAAATCTTTTCTTATAAAAGAACCATAAGCAGCTGTTAAATTTGGATTAGATGATATAGTACTATTAATATAATCTTCTATCTCTCTTTCCATTTTTTCTTTAAAATCTTCAACTGCTATTTTATGTCTTACTCTTACATTTTCTAATTCAATTTCTAATTCTCTTCTTCTATTAAGTCTTTCAACTTTCATTTCATGAATATTAGTTTTCAACTCATTTTTTTCATTTTCTAATTTAGCTGGTTTGTTTTCTATCTCAGCTTTTTTATCAAAATATGGTTTCATTATATTTTCTAATATCTCTAAATTATTTTCCATTATATCCCCTCCAAAATCACGAGTATTCTAACATATTTCTTTTTATTCGTCAAATTCTTCTTCATCTTTAGATAAAGCAAATTGACTTAAAACATAATCTAATTCATTATTATCTTTAACTTCTTCTACTACTATATCTTCATCTATTATTTTTTCTGTTCCTATTACTATATCTAACGGTTTAAAATTACTAATTAGAAAAACATAACGAATATTGTGAAGATTCATAATATTTACTACTATGTATTCCTTATCATTACTTAATTTTACTATCTCTCCTATTTCTAACATACTATCCCTTCCATTCTAACTTTCTTTATATTCACAATTTAGTGATTTATCACTTAATACTGTATATATCAATTTATCATTTTCTACACTCTTATTTGTTTTTGGATTTGTTGTATCCTTTTTTACCATTTCATTTATTATCAATTCACTTATAACTATTTCTATTTTATTATCAACAACCATAAGATTTTTAAAATCAGATTCGTTATTATATATATAAGTTTCTCCAGCTAGGCATAGTGTTTCTACCATACTATCATATTTCTTTTCTTCATCTTTCTTAGATAAATTAAGTAAACTAGGAAAACTTACTAAGAATATAGCAGCTATTACAAGCACAATAGCAACTAATTCTATGAGTGTAAAACCTTTATTGTTCATATAATCACCTATCATATAAAGTTTATCACATTTTATAGTTTAATTCAAGAAAATAAATGACATTATTAAAAAAACTTCAAGATTTTAAGCTCTTGAAGCATATTTACCGTCTTCTGTATATACAGAGATGACTTCATCTTTTTCAATAAATAAAGGAACTCTTACAACTAATCCAGTTTCTAATTCCGCATCTTTAGTTGCATTGTTAGTAGTATTTCCTTTAACAGCAGGTTCTGTTTTAACAACTTTTAAATCTACTTGAGCTGGTAAAATTATACCTAATAGTTCTCCTTCATAGAAAGAAATTAAAACATCTAATCCTTCTTTTAAGTAATTTACATTATCACCTAATTGTTCTTTAGTTAAATCTATTTGTTCATATGTTTCCATATTCATGAAATTGTAAGAATCACCATTTGCATATAAAAATTGCATTCCTACTTTTTCAACGATAGCTCTTTCTAATTTAACACCTGAGTTAAATCTTTTTTCAACTATAGAACCTGTACGAAGATTTTTTAATTTAGCTTGAACGAACGCTGCACCTTTACCAGGTTTAACATGTGAGAATTCAAGCACTGTATATATATTATCTTCAAAAAGGATTGTCATACCATTTTTAATATCATTTACATTAATCATTATATTCCTCCTCTCCTCACTAAAGTTTTAATACTATTTAGCTTCTTTATGAAGAGTATTCTTTTTACATTTTGGGCAGAATTTATTTAATTCTAAACGATCTGTAGTATTCTTTTTGTTTTTTTCTGTACGATAGTTTTCTTCTTTACATTCAGTACATTTTAGAGTTATTCTTTGTCTAGCTTCTCCTTTTTTTGCCATAGTTTCTCCTCCTTTTTTTAATGTTCCAATATATTATAGCAAATTATCTATAAATTTCAAAGTATTTTTTGCTAACTTTTTGACTTATTCGCGTATTTACACGACTCATGTTGGAATATGAGACATCTTCTGGGGCAACATCAGGTGAAATTACAGTAAAAACCACTTCTGGATCATCATATGGAGCATAAGCTGCAAAAGTTGCTGTTGTTGTTGCTGTATCTATTATTCCATCACCATCTGCATCTAAAAAGCTTTGCGCTGTTCCAGTTTTACCTGCAGGCTTATAACTATGATCTACATATCCAGATCCAGTTCCTCCTGGAGCAGTTACTTGTTTAAATCCTTCTTTTACTCTTTCTAAATATTTATCATCTGTATTTACTTTATTAAGTTCTTTTACTTCTGTTTCATAAATTATTTTTGTTAAAGATTCTTCGCTTGAATCAAATACTGCCTTTAGTAAGTACGGTTTTAATCTTACTCCATCATTAGCTATTGTAGACATATATTGTGATAATTGTATTGGAGTATATGTATCATATTGTCCTATTGAAAAGTCCAAAAGTAATCCTGATAATCTATTAGTACCTTCATATCCTAATGACTCATTAGGTAAATCTATACCTGTTTTTACACCTAGTCCAAATTCAGCAAATGTGTCTCTATAAATATCAAAGGCTGATTCATCTATCTTTAATGGTTTGTTATAACTATAGTTACCTTTTCCTACTTTTATAGCTGTATAAAATTGATAAACATTAGATGAATATTTTAAAGCAGCAACATCATCTATATTACCATAATTTCTAAATGAACATTTTATAGGAGTAGCTGCTATTTTTATGCATTCATCTTTTCTAACTTCTCCTATTTGTAGGGCACCTGTGTTATAACCCACTATATGAGATGCTCCTTTTACAATTGAACCTGGAGTTACTGAACCAGTGATTACTCCTGGACTATAATCATATATGGAATAACCTCCATCACCATTTTCAACTATTTGTTTACCTGCCATAGCAAGTATTTCACCAGTATTAGGATCATTTATAATTACATATGATTTATCAAAATATTCAGTATATTTTTCTTTTTTAGCAGCTATTAATTCTTCTTCTAATATTTTTTCTACTGCTTTTTGTAATTCAATATCTATAGTAAGCACTATATCATTACCACGGTTTCCTTTAGTAATTTCAGTTAAACTACCATCATCATTTACTTGGTAAGTTGCTTTTGTACCTTTTAAATATTCTTCATATTGATATTCTATATAACTTGTACCAACTCTATCAGTTAATGCATAATCTTTTTCTAGATAATATTCTTTTAAATTATATGGAATACCACTACTACTGGATGATACACTACCTAAAATTGTTTTAAATGTATTACCATAAGGATAATATCTTTCCCAATCCAGTTTTACATTAACACCTGATAATGTATTTATATTTTCTGCTATTTTAGCATATTCTTCATCTGTTACATCATCTTTTTTTATAATTTTTTCTGTATAGTAATAACCTTTATTCATGAGATTATAAATATAACATGCTTCTTTATCTATATCTTCATAATCTTTTATATCTTCTTCAGTTACTCTTTCTAACTTTAGTGCATCTATATCATCTAAAGTTAATTTTCTATTTTTATAATCTTTCCATTCTTTATCTTTAATTCTTTTATTTGCTTCTTCTTTGTTATTTAATATCCAAAACTTCTTTAACATATTTTCAGTTGTTTTTTTATAATTTACATCTATATAATCAGCAACTTTATAAGCAGTTTCTATTTCTTGTTTGGTTGTTATTTTATTTGGTTTCTTATAATAAATAGTTTTTACAGAAGTATTATCTACTATAATATTCCCGTTTCTATCATATATCCTACCTCTTGGAGTAGAATCTCCTTCTATAATATTTACAGTAAGTGTATTTAGTTTATCGCTATAATATCTATTTCTAATTATTTGTACATAGAAAAGTGTAGATAACAATAACGCCATTATTATAATTATTATGATTACTAATATTTTATATCTTTTTTCAATTATTTCTTCTATATTTACTCTTTTTTTATAATACTTATATTTATTTATCTTTTTCTTCATTTAATATTTTTATTTGA
>JAZRAM010000130.1:0-18076 GCA_045634565.1 Bacilli bacterium | reverse complement strand
TTTCTTTTGTATTTTCTTTGTATGTAATTTCGCTTTCAAGGTATCCATTTTCAATGAGTTCTTTAATTAAAGTTGATATTGTTGTAGTAGTTGTATTATATAAGTCTGCGAAATATTTATTACTAGCAAAACAACAACCATCTTTATTGCTTAATGCAGTTATTTCTGCATATAATAGTTTAGCTTTATCTCTTAAATTGGTATCGTATCTTATTTCTGCTGGAAGTATTGCATAATAGTTAGGTTTTTCGTTCATATACCTAATCTTTTCTTTTCTTGTTCTACTTCTTTTTTATTTTCCCAATTTATTGATAAAGTTCTAAATCTTCCAATTTTACCTGCTACTAATAAGTTAGGATACATTCTTAATAGATCACTCATTCTTGCAGTAGCTTCATATCCTACAAAATAATCTCCATATTGGAAATCAGTAGCAGTCCAATTATCCTTTTCTTTATTTGTTAATAATGCTTTCAAAATAGTATCGCATTGAGTTAAATTCATTTCCATAAATAATTCCTTTCATAAATCTAACCCCCCTATTGTTTTTTTCTCTAATTTTGATATACTTATATATAGAAAAAGTTTTCCTAATTGACTTTTTCTCTTTTTATTTGTAAAGTTGTTCTCTTAATTGCTTAATAGTATCGTATGACATAATAACAATTACCATTACAAATGTTGGTAAAACTGCAAGTGCTAGTGTATAAATGTTGCTTTGAATAATAAATACTATCCAATTCATTATTGTTGTTAAAACAATTGCAATTACCATTATGTTTTCCCACTTAATTCTGCAAATCATTTTTTCATCTCCTTTCTAAACAATTTATTAAAGTCCATGTTATAATGTTCACATAGAGCTTTAATGTCATCATATTGCCAGTTAATATATCCAGTTAATTTTCTACTAACTTGTGAATAGTTAAGATCAATTATTTCTGCAACATCTTTTAGCTTTTCTTTTCTTAATTTCATTTGTTTAATAATTTCAGGATATATTGCATTTTTCATGTTGTATCCCCCCTTTCTTGCAATTAAAAAACTAGGTATTTCTACCTAGTCCATTATGCATAACATATATTATTGGAAGTTATCCAGGTAGAAATTAAATTTTTTAATCAATTTGTTTTGTAATTTTCTCTTAATTACAAACTAATAATACCATATATAAATTCAAAAGTAAAGATATTTTTGCAAACTTTACAAAGAAATTTTATTTCTATCATATATAAATATATTAATATATCAAAATCAATTTTAAGCATATTTTTAAAGGCATAGTTAAATGTTTTTATAAAATTAATATATTTATATTAAAAATATGAAATATTGTTTAAAACAATTAAAAATGAGGTGTTTTATAAAATGAATAAAATTAAGCAATTAGAAAAAAATAGATTTTCTATTCTTACTAATGATCTAACCACCTGCTATTTATGTGGTAGACCTAAAAACCATTTACACGAAATATTTTTTGGAAAAAATAGAGTTAATTCAATGATATATGGTTGTGTTGCCCCACTCTGTTTTTATTGCCATGAAAAAGTACACAAAAACGAACAACTTAACATAATGTTAAAGCAAAAATGCAGAAAAAAATTTGATGAAGTTTACCCTGATAAAGATTTTTTGTCTATTTTTCATCAAACTTATAATTGACTTTTTAACCTAACCTATCTTATAATCTTCAATTTACAAAGGGGGTATGTATGTATAAGATAGTTTATGAAAAATCTAATGGACAACTTATTGAAAGAATTAGAACTACTCTACCACATTATAAAATAGGAGAAATGACTTCTATGGGGTGGATAATCAAAAATATTCAGTATAATTTCAATAATAATTACTATGATTACATTGAATATAGACAAAAAGTAAATAAAGCTAAACAATATAATCATATGTTCAATAATATAAGAACTTTTATTAAAAAATATTCTACAAGTTTATTAATACTAGTTTTTATACCATTGTATTTATTAAAATAATATTGTATATTAAGATTAAGGAGTAAAATATGAGAAGTTTAATAAGAACACCAAACATTAAAAAGTCTATAAAAGCAAGAACAACTGGTAAATTAAAAAGAAAAGTTAAGTCAACAGTAAACCCACTTTATAATAAAAAAGGAATTGACTATATAACTGATCCTAAAAAAGCAATATACAATAAAGTTTATCATAAAACTTCCTGGAGTATATTTGACTTATTCAAAGGAGATTTTCTACTTCATGTTGCATTGTTATTTTTAACTGCTGGAATTGGAAATGTAATTTTATTAATTTATAGACACAAACAAAAAACTAGGCAATAACCTAGTTTTTATATATTAAAATGTTCATATGTAGAATTAATAGCATAAGTATATTTAACAAGTGGAAATGTCTTTAATAATTTGACTACTTCACTTGCTTTTTTATTGCCTACTTTACTATCAATAGCATTGAATATTAAATGTTTTGAATTATTTATTCCACCAACCTGTTTATTTCTTGTTCTGCAACGAACTGATGAACTTATGTATAGTGGTTGTCCATAATAATTTCTTAAATATTGTGCTACCATAATTAGTTTCATAGGACATTTATTTTTTCTACCATTATATCCATCACAATATTTACCATTACAAGTACAATGAAATTCCTTTTGTGTAAAGTTTTTAAATAAAGGCCAATCACTTGCAGTCATATATTGTGATTTCTTATAACTTGTATATACTTCTATTAATTTTTTATTTGTGTTTGTAGTATATTTGTTTGATTTTGAATTTAAAAAGATAGTATTAAAATATAAATATGCCTTTTTTGTACCAACACCCTCTTTACCATCTATTGACTTTGTATATAAACCTAATGTCTTTAAATAGCTTTGTCTTTGTTTTATGGTTAAATTATTCGCCATATTCTTCATCTACACTTTCGTGATCTTCAATTTCTTCTTCAAATATTTTGCCACCTACTAAATATAAACCAATAATACCAATAATTACTGCGATACTATCAGTTATTTTATCTAGTTGCCAATTCCATATAGGACTTAAACCTATAATTAAGGCATTAATCATAGCAAGAATATTCATAGTGTATTTTGATATTTTTTTAATTTTTTCTTTCATTTTTATTTCTCCTTTTCTATAAATCTTCCAAAGCACTTGCACTTATATTAAATGCTAAATCGTTATTAATTTGTGAAATGTTTGTTTGTCCTTTTTGGCTTAACATATTCTTATATACATTTTCTAGTTGTTCTGCTAGTGTTCCTGTTATTTGTGTATATGTTGGAGATGGTAGAACATAATATATTTCTGTATTGTTGTTTGATAACCACGTTTTAAAATTAGATAAATTGCTACCAAGTGTGTTATCAATTCTTATATACAATGATTTATCACTATAAGTTTGTATCATATTCTCATCAGTTGTGGTTAATAAAGTAAAACCAGTTGTTGTTTTAAAATTATTTGATTTTATATTTCCAGTAGTACCTGTATGTGTTTCTAAAGCATTCCATCTAACAAATAAATTAGTATTAGTTAAATTATATTCACTATAAGCACTCCAATTCTCTGTTCCATCTAATACTACCTTACCTATATTCTTTTTTATGTACCATTCATTTGTTCCATAAGGTTCATATGGTAGAGCAGTTGAGCCATAATTTATCATTAAATTAGTGAAATATGCATTTGGTCCAGCATCTACACTTGCTATTACTTTTGTTGTATTACTATCTATTGTTATTGTTGTATTAGTAGTAGATACTTGTGTTCTTTTTATAAATGTGCTTCCATTATATTCACATATTCTAACATAACTTATTATTCCACCACCATCAGTTTTTTTATCAAATGTTATTGTATATTTACTTGATAAAGGTAGTTCCATATTTATAAACTTATTTGTATTATCAGTTGTTGTTGTTCCACTAGAATTGTAAAAATAATTATCTTTAGTTTTATTTTCATTAAACAAATTACTTCCACTTGTTCTAATAAACTTATCTTCATACGTTCCTATTTTACAGTATTCTAGTGTATCTAAATCTATATCTGCTTCTTGTGATGTGTATGGTGTGTATGTTGTGGCAGTATCTCCATATTCAATTTGAAAATTATTAAAAGTAAAATTACCACTTGTCCAAGTTATTATTTCTATTTGTTTAATTAATTTACTACTATAAGTTGTAATATTTATTGTTCCATTTGCACTTCCACTTGAATAATTTTCAAACATTGTTTGATAAGTTCCATCAGTATATGCTACTCTTACTCTACCATTTCCATATGTTGTAGACCAAGTTCCACTAATATGATAATTAATATTTTCTATAAAATCAGTTGTATAAAATGTTTCTTTATTTGCTCCAGAATATGTAAAATTATTTAAACTTCCTGTTATTGTTGCACTTGAATTGTTTTTGAATTGTTCAAAATCAAACAAGTTCTTCCCACATACTACTACCTTATTACTTCCACTTATTGTATGTATATCTTGTGGGTATGATGGGTTAGGACTTGCTATTCCTCCTGTGTATGGTTCATAATTGTGTTTGGTTGAACCTTCTTCTACCATTATTTTTACATTTATATTTACTGATTGTCCACTTCCTTTAGACCATTTTACAGGTAAAGTTTGTGTTTCATTTATTGTTATTGTTTTGCTTGGGTATGATGGAGTTGCACTTAATTGCCCACCATTTGCACTATTAAATAGTATATAAAATACTTCGGTAGCATCTTCAACACTAAATGTATAAGTTTTACCTGCCTCAAAAGTGTAAGTTGTTGTTAAAGTATAATCCCAAGCCCTATTAGTAGTTCCTGTAATTTTTATAGTGCCATCATCTTCTCTTTTATAAGTAAGTCCACTTCCAGTAATTGCTGTATTTGTTTCAGGAGTATCAACTAAATTATAACCCTTTGTACTATCTTGTGTTAATTCACTTGCACCTAATTCTATTCTCATAGGTGCATTTGCAGTGTCATTTAAACTTATTATAGAGCCACTACCACTCTTTTTTGGTAGATTAGTGAATAATGTATCTGGTGTTCTTAATGCTTCTAAAAAGGCATTAAATATGCTTCCTACATAGTTTCTAAATGTTGTTGAACTTGTGATTTTGTTATTGTCATCAAGTCCATAGTTAATCATATCTTTTAATTGTGATTTTGTTGTATTAAGGTATGTTAATTTATCACTTATTGTTCCCATACTAAATCACCTCATTATTTATTGCATCTATTACACTTGATATATCACCTATTGTTGCAGTTAAGACATTATTAAGTGTTCCTTTTGATACAAACAAATTATCACTTACTGAACTACTTATAAATTGGTCATAAGTTTTAATATCTGCATATGTCTTGCCACCACTATTCAATAATAAACCATAACCAGTTTTTACAACACCACTATTGTCTGCTGTTGCATAATTTGTATTACTTACTAAACCTTTTCCTGTTATTACATTTTCTAGTGTTCCTTTACCAATAATTCCATAATTTTGCATACTTTGATATTGTGCATAAGTTTTTACTAATGCCGATAAATAACCATTATATGCTTGAATACCAAAATCACTTATAACTTTAACAACTCCTGCTTTTTGTTCTGTTGCGAAATCAGTAAATTGTACATAGTTTGTTAAATCAACTTGTACACCTATTTTTCCTAATAATTCCCATTGTCCACTGATATATACATATTCTGCATAATTATTGCCACTTGTATCTGGTGTTATTGGTACTAGGTAGATTGTGTCATCTGCACCTGTTTCAGGTAGTTCTGCTACTATTAGCATTTTTATAGCACCAGGTTCTCCTTTTTCACCCTGTGGTCCTTGTGGCACTATTGTTATTGTTTGTTCGCCATTTCTATTGGTTGTTATTACTTTTACACCATCATCTAATTGTTCGCTTGTTATATTTACATTTCCAGCTTCACTTATAACATTTTCACCTTGTGTTATAAGTCCATTTAATACTTCTATCCAACTATCATATTCTTCAGGTATAGTAGCAGTTGCATTAATTGAACAACCAACTTTTAAATAAAATACTTCACTTTTCCATACTGGTATTTCTGCTTCATAATAATTATGTATATCTTCAACTTGTGGATCAACTACAACTACATATTCATTTCCAACTTTTTCATAATATGTTTTTCCTGTTTGAATAGTAGTATCATCAGTCTTTTTGTATTTTGCATCTTCATCAATTACTAATTGCATTAAAATACTATCGCCAGTTAATAATGAAGATTTAATAGGTAAAGTATATGTTTGCCCTACTTGATCTAACAGAATATATCCATCTTGATTATTAATAACTATTTCTGCTCTTGCTTGTCCTGATACAAATTCATCAAACTTAAATGTGATATTTCCCTGTAAGTTTTCTTTATTCAAACCTGCATAATCATTTTCAAAGTCTACTGTATGATTTTTATGAACTGTTATTAAAATATCTCTCATATTTCCTCCTATAATTTTTTCCATGTTTGTGTTTCTGTCCAAACACTATCTACAAATGAATTACCTTTATATTTTTTATATAAACCATAACTTAAACTTAATGCTTCAAAGTCATATAATGGTATTTCTTTTTTATCTTTATATTGATTATATATTTGTAAAATATCATTTCTTAAAGAACATTTTGTTCCTTCTCTATATGCTATTTCTAATTTTATAAACCCAATTATAAAACCTGCTATAAAGATTATTTGTGTCCAATAATTTTTAATAAATTCTAACATAACTACCACCTATGCAATTTCATAACACAAATTGAAGTAAATTCTACCACTTGCAGTTGTACTACCAATAAAACTTACTAATAGATTTCCTGTACTTTTATTAAGTGCCACTACTCCATATGTTGCTGCATTTACAACAAATGGTGCAAATACTTGATCTTGTACTGGTTTATATTCATCAGGTACTACCATTAAAACTACATTTGCATTATGTGTTTTTGCTTCTCCTTGATAATTTATGTAAATCATTTTGTCTTTTTTAATAACTACTGTATTTGTTGTTATGGTTTCATTAAATGTAATTTCACTTGTTATATCTTCATTTTGTTGTGAAGTAGTGTAAGTTGTAAATTCACTTGCATTATTATTAACTACTGATTTAATTTCATTCATATCAGTATCTTGTACTTTATTTATAGCGGGTATATCTGCATTTTGATTTATATAACTTTTATCACTATATGTTATTGTTTGAATTGCCATAATTCCTCCTTATTCTACTCTTACTCTTTGATTAATCTTGTAGTATTTATTTAATTCTAAATTAGTTCCATCTATTGTTTGATAAGTTGTATATTCATCATTACTTATCATTTCTATATTTTTAATTAATTTATCTATAAAAACTATAAAGCTATATGTAGCATTATCAGTATTTGAACTATTTAAAGTTATTGGTCTAATAACACTAGTATTGTCTTTATAATTAATTCTAATTTTATTTAATTCCCCACCAACTACTCTATTTATTGTGTTATAAATTAAATCACTAGCACCACCTAAATTATCTCTACCTGTTTCATCATCAGTTATAGTAAATTTGTTTATAAAGTTTAAATTTAATTCTTCATATTTGTTTTTAGTTATATTTATTGTCTTATTTACTAAAATGTTATTATTTTGTGATATTAAGTTTGTGTAGTTTAATGAAATATTATTTAATAATTGGTTTGGTACTTGTATCGTTGCAGTATAACTATTCAAATATTGTGTTAAGTTATATAAGTTTCTATTAAATACTTCTCTTATAACATGCCCTGATATTCGTTCTACATTTGCTTTTGCAGGTACTAATGATCCTTGTGAAATATAAGCTGCACCATTATAATTATTTGAGTTCCAATCAAATTCAACTGTAAATACTGCTTGTTGTCCTTGCAAATAAACTTTATATTTGTTATATTGCTTGAAAATATTTGGATAACACATTACATATCTCCAATCAGTAGCAGTTATTTTACCAATTAAAGATACATTTAATGTGGTATTGTTTACCATACCAAAATTTACTTCTATATCATTAAAAACATCAGTTATTAATGTACAATAGAATATATCATCATCATTTTTGAAAAAATACATTTTATTTGTGTCAGTATATGAAGAACTATTCATTGAAATTGTTTCACTTGTGCTTGCAGTTAAATCTACCTTAACAATTTGGTATACACTTTCATTGTTATCAGTATCTTCCATTGTTAAAGCTAAATATCCAACTTCATTTGAATAAAATATAAAGTAAGCATAATCAACAGAACCAGTAAATGAATTTACATAAATAGTATTATCATTCATATTTGTAGTTGAACTTTTACTTAAAACGTGTAGTCCATTGTCATATACACATATTTTAAATTGTAAATCTCCATTATTATCCCAATATACATTGTATCCTTTATTTATTGAAGTCCAATAAGATATAGAGCCAAATGTTCTTGATGATTGCCAAAATGTCCAACTATTACTTGATACATTATATTCTCCACCAACTATATGTTGATTATCGTATCTTTCTCCAATTATGAAATATTTACTACCATCGCTTTTCTTTTCTATTGCATCTACCCAATACCAGTTATTTGGTAAAGTATAAGCATTAATAATACTTGCTTGATATTCATTTTGACTTGCTAATTTTAAAACTATATTATTTAATTCAACTATTCTATATCCTGAACTTGTATGTTCTACTGCATAATAATTGCCTTTACTATCAACATTCATACAATTAATATCACCAATTTTAGTTCCATCTGCCCATGTTGTAATAACTTGAACTACTCCATATGTATTATCTAAAATTACAATTCCTGTTGAAACACTACTTTCTCCTGTTAAAGTACCATATACACATAATATTGAATAATCTAAACTATTTTGTGAATTATCTTTTGCACCTACGAATGCTGTATATCTTACTATTCCATCAAAATAATCGCCTAATTCAGTATATAAAAAATTATCATTTCTAATTATTCTATCTATAACTAATTCTTGTTGCCCTGTTTGGTTTTGTAAGTCGCCAGTTAAATAATGAAGAACATTTTGTTTATATTCGTTTGTCATATACCCTCCTATTCAATAAATGGTGTATTTAATGGTGCGTTTAATTCATTATTGCCATCAGGTGTTATTTCAGTTATTGTTAAATTATCAAATATAATATTTAATTCATTTTCTATATCTATATTTCTTGTTATATAGTCATCTTCTCCTAAATTACCACTTCTTTTTCTTCTTTGATTATCAAAAAAGTTAATAGCATTTTCAGTATCAAAACTATTTGACAAAACATAAGTATAGAACACTACACCATCATTACCTGTTTTTGTTATTTGTATATCTTTTGTTTTAACTAAATAATTGCCTTTTAGATCATCTATTGGTGCATCAAAATATGCTTGTTGTCCTAATTGGAATATGTCATAATCTTTAGTTGTAATTGTAAGTAGTATTTCTGCTTTTCCTTTATATTTAATATATGTTTGTGCAATTTGAGCTAGTGCATTACTTGAACTTGTATCATTTCTTGTTTCATATCTTGCTATCGTTCCATTTCGCCCTGTTTGAGTGGCAATTCTTGATATTTCATCTTCATTTGATACAACTTGTCTACCTTTAACTAAACTCGTGTATTTGACACTAATAATAGCCCCTAATGGTTGATTTACACTACTTTCTATTGTGTTAGTACCAATCTTGTAGTAAAAGTCTGCATATATACCTTGTTCTTTATCTCCACTATTTCCTATTGTTTGTTGAACTCCATTTACATATACTTCTTTTAATGTTCCTACAATACCACCTAAAACAAATTCAGTTTGGTTAGCACTTGCTACCATTGTTTCAGTTGTATCTATTGAACTAAATACTTGGTCGCTTATAATAACTTGTTTGTTCCTATAATCTGCACCACTAAAACTAAAACTCATATTAACTATGTTATTCCAATTAAAATATTCATCAGTATATTTAATTGTTGGTGCTATATCCATTAATTCAGGACTATAAAAGTCAATTGCAGTTGTATCTTCATCTATCATTCTTGTAAACCATCTTGAACCACTTACTTCTGCTAAATATTGAAACACATCATATGCAGTTTTATCTAATGTAGAATAAGCACCTATTGTTTCGTTTGGGTCAGCTAATACAACATTACCTTTAACAAAACCATAACTTGAAATAGCACTTATAACACTATCTATTGCATTTTCTATTGTTCCCTCAGGTATAACATAATCTAATGTTTGTCCCTCACTTAATAAAGTCTTATAATCTAGTATTTGTAAACTACAATATTTTGGATCATTTGGTCTTAAACTTATTGCACCACTATTTTTAACTATTCCTGCAAATATTAATGAACTATTGTTATATATCTTACAAGCAGAATAATCTTTTGGAAAATAGAAATTTGAAACATAATCTTTTGTTGTTTCCCATGTTTTTGGATAGCAATTATTAAGAATGGTTGAAGAAGTATTAAGCAATTCTTCATGTATAGTAAATTCTTTATTACTTACTACTTCCTCATTACCTATATAAACTTGTATCATTTATTAAGCCCCCATTCCATAAGAATAATCATTTTTAGCACCACCACTAAATGTTTTAATATCTTTTACCATTTGTCCTAAATTATCTTGTTTCATTGTAATATTATTTACTACATTTACTGTTGGACTTAAATTAAGACTTGAACTACCATATAGATTTGGACTTAAATCAAACATACCATTAAATGTATCTTGTAATTTTAAACTTTCTTTTTCCATACCTTTTTCAAGCCCCATTACATTAAATTTACCTATAATTTCAAATTCTTTACTTGGACTTGATATTCCAAATATTCCTTTTATTCCATCTAATACTGACTTACCAAAACTTTTTAATTTATCCATTAACCATTGGTGTACATTCTTAATTCCATTCCACAAACCTTTAACTAGCATTTCTCCAATTTCCCATATAGATTTTCCATTGAATTTTTCCTTTAATTTATCTATACCTTTTTTAGCAAGTTCTACTATACTTTTAACTAATTGTGCTATTCCTAAAATAATTCCTTTTGCTATTCCAGCCACTAATTTTAAACCTGCTTGAATAAATAAAGGCAAATTTTGAATTAATGCAGGAATTAATATCATTATTGCTTCAACAATTTGTGGTATTAATTCAGGTATCATATCTGCTATCATCATTACCATTTCAGGTAAAACTTCAATAAGCCCTATTGTTAATTGTGTTATTCCTTGTATTAATGCAGGTAAAACTGCTTGAATTAATTGTGGTATCAATGGAATAATACCATTTATTAAACCAACTAAACCTTGAACAATTTGAGGTAAGATAATTACAAGATTTTGTGCTACTATTTGCCCAAAATTAGTTATTGCACTTATAACTTGATCTACACTACCTGTTCCTGCAACTAGGTTTTGAATTGCAGCTTTAACTGTATTTAATGAACCTGCGAAGGTCTTATTTTCTTTTGCATAATTTCCTGCTGCATATGCTGATTTCTCTAAAAACATTTGCATAGCAAGTTCTACTTTTTCTGCTTGGCTCATTTGTTGGTATGTTTTCTTAATTCCTTTTGACAAAGCATAAGCACTTAATGAGGTTGCATTCATAGCCACACCAAGATTATCCATCATAGTAAAATTACCTTTAGCAGCACCACTTATAGCTTTCATAGCATCATCTACTGAAATACCCATGACACTTGCTACATCTGCTGCTCGTTGCATCGCTTTTGCTGATAAGTCCATTGATTTTTGGATACTAATTCCTGAACCTTGCATTAATGAACCCATTTTATTTATATATGCCATATAATCATTAGCACTAACACCCATTTTGTCAAAGGCATTTGCAGCATCATTTTGAACTGTTTTAGCAAATTCTTTAAATACTGCTTCTGTACCACCAATTTGTTGTTCTATTTCGCCACGAACTTCTAATGTTTTTCCTGCTAGTCCTACTAATGCTGTTGCACTTGCAGTTATAGCCCCACCAAGAACTTTTAAACCACCACTAGCAACACTACTTAATTTGCTACCTAAATCTTTGGTTGTTTTTTCAATTTTTTTAGTGTCCCCTGTGAACTCAAATTCTGCACTACCAGCTTTCATCGCCATTTGAACACCTCCTTATATTAAAATAAGGAATGGAGTTTTACCTCCACTCCTTTTATTTTCTATCTTATGAAGAAGCTACTACTGTTCCTGTTCCATTAAATGTTAATTCAACTGCAAATTCTCCTTCATCTTCTGCAGCCCCACCAAGTTCAGTTATATTCATAATAACTGGTACTTGATATTTAACATATGTTAATACTCCACCTGTTGCATCTTCTAATAATTCAAATTGAACTAACACATTGTTTAATTGTGCTATTGTTCCATCTTCAATTAGAGTATGAACATTTCCTAGCATTGTTTGAATAGCAGTATTGCTTATATCAATTTTAACTGTTGCACTTAATTGTAATGAAGTGCCTGTTATTAAACTTCTTTTAATAGCATCGCAGAAAACATAAAAGTCTTTTACTTCATTATCTACATTCAAAGTTAATTCGCTTGTAGTACACATTTTTGTAAAAGTTGGGTTTTGTGTTGTTCCTGTGTTTACTGCTAGGTTTCGAATAACTTCTCTATTATTTACAAACCAATTCATTTTTCCTCCTATTTTTTATAGCATTTATTTACTATACATTTTAAAGTCGCAGTGTATCCTACTCTACGAATATCATAATATTCAATTGCTTGTGGGTTTGAAAATTGTTGAAATATAAATTGCCATTTGTATCCATCTTTTTCATATAAGATTGATTGTCCTATAAGATTTCCAATTTCAACTGATGCTTCTTTACATTCTTGAATTGTCAAACCATATATTTGAATTGAATAATAATTAAATAATGGTGGGCAATCGCCATAAAATACAACTTTTTGCCCCATTTGCTCTTGAACAACTATAACTTTACTATCATTATCATTAGTTGAATATTCAGCTTTAACTTTCCAACTTGGAAATAAACCTTGTAAATATTCAATTAAAACTAGATTTTTTTGTTTTATGTCTGTATCTGTCATTTTAATTTATTCCTTTCAACTACTGAATTGATTATTGATTGCCCATATTTTTGAAAGAAATCACTAAACCAATATGAATTTGTACCTGGTGTTGTCCAATTAGTTCTATTGTTATCTCTAACATATACAATACTCGCATAATCAGTATAAGAACCAATTTTATATTTGCAATCACTTCCTTGTACACCTTTTGCTAGAGTAGTACCTCTCGTTTTACCTGTTAATTTTGGTATTGTTGGGTATGAGTGATCTAATGTTTCTCTTGCTATTTCAAACATTATTGTGTCAGGTGTAGTGTTGCATAATTTTTCTTTTGCACCTGGTGTCCATTTGATTACTACTGTTTCTTTCATGACCTTTTAACTGCAACTATATAATTTTCAATTCTATTGAATATCCATTCATCTTGAACTTTCAAAATTGTATGTACAATTCTTCTATCATTATGAAAAATTATTTGGTCGCCCTCTCTAATATCAACTGTTCTTGGTATTTGATAATACCCAGTTGCTTCAGGAATAGTATAAATTTCAAATCTTACTGCTTGGTCAACATCATAAGGGCAACATTTTATAGTTGTTTCTTTGTAGTTTGTATCATCATAAGGGTTATTGCTTTCAGTTCTATTAAATTGTCTTAATGTGGCTTTCATACCATTAATTAAATACATAATAGACACCTCCTAATTTCCAAATGGAATATTTAACCCCATATTTTGATTTAATGCACTACCTCTATATAAATATCCATTATTACCTAATATTCTTAATGCTAGTGTAGAATAATCACTATTTAATTTTGCTTGCATTGAACCTGCTTTTAGATCATTACTATCAACAAAAGGTATGTCATGTTCTAACATAAACCTTAATTGTTCCATACAAGCATCTTTTATAGGTAAAGGGACAGTAGTTGAAGTCCAACTATTATCCCTGTATCTTATACCTACTTGTGAAAATATCATTTCACTTGCTTCATCGACTTTATAACTAGGAATATCTTGTTTTGTATATTCATTATATTTTGTTCTAAATTCTGCAAGTGTAAATAATCTCATATTTCCACCACCTTATTATTAAGCACTAACTGTTTCTTGTAATTTTATGATTGCATTACCTTCAACAACTTTTGCACCAAATAGAATATTTCCTTCCATTACATAGTATCCTGGGAAGCCTGGATAATTTCCTGGATATTGTGCAAAACTATCAAAGAATGCATCTCCTACAACTGCGATTGGGTTGAAGAAGTATCCTAAAACACCATCAAGTTTGTTGTCATTGATTGGGAAGATTTCGATACCATAAGCTGTTGCGATTTCTCCTCTATCAACACCCTCTACACCTGTCATAGTTTCGAATTTTAAGATTGAAGTTAAAGCACTTACTAAATTTGCATATTCAGTAGCACATAAACCTAATCTATAACTATCATAAACATTTTTATTGAATAGAGTTGCTTTTAATGTGTTAAGAATATCAATGTATTCATCTTTTGTGTCAGGAGCCCATGCAGCAACTTGACTAACTTCACTCTTTAATACACCAAAACCATATGTATCAATAGCACCAGCAACTGCTGCATCTTTTTTGTCCATAACATCTTCTAATGTATTAACAAAATTGCTTCCTGATACTAGAATTGGAATTCTAATTGAATAGTCCATAGGTAAAGCAGTTAAATCAACTTTTACTGAACTATATCCTTGTAAACTAGGTGTTAATGCAGAAGTGATTTCTCTTGTTCCTCTTACATTTACACTAGCATCTGCTGATTTTAAAATTTCTATCATTGGAGTACCAGCAGTTCTTAATTCTCCAATGTATTTTTCGTTTAACATTTTATAGAATGTACTTCTATAAAGTAAACTGAAATATATTCTTTTAGCAACTGATTGTAAGTCCAAAGAATATACATCACTAACTGTGTAATTCATTTTGTTCCTCCTATTTAATTATTAAATCTTTTATACTTGTTTTTCTTGTTATGTTTATTTCTTTTGGTTTAACTTCTCCCTGGTTGAAATTAGTTTCTTCTGGGATATCTACTTGTGTTTTAGGAAAATAAGTAGCACCATATTTTTCTTTTATCATACTAATAGCTTTTGCATCATCAGTTTCACTAGCAAATAAACTATTACGAAGTTGTGCCACTTCATCTAATACCTCTTTTTTAAAGCCCTGTGAAATCATTTCAACTTGTAGTTTTAAACCTTTTTCGTGATTAGTTAATTCTGTATTTCTTGCTTCAATGTCATTGTAAGACTTTTCTAATTTATTGAACTTTTCTTCTAGTTCACTATAATTAGCAGTTCCCTCTTTCAATGCTTCTGCTCTTGCAGTTTCAACTTCCTCACTTGGTACATAACCTTTTCTAATGTCTTTTTCGAGTTTTTCGAAGTTAATATCTTCATTGGACAACTCGATGTCCTTGTTTGTTAGATATTTTTTAATATCCATTTTCTTCCTCCTATCGCGATTTAGAAGTGCAAATAGTTTAAAGACATTTCGGTCTATCTATTAATAGCAACTACCTTTTTTCTCATTTCTTCAGTAGGTAAGCTATTTATTAACTCTCTAATTTGAGTGTTAATCTTTTTTCGTTGAGAATTAAGTGTATCAACTTCATCTTGATTGCCTAATCTCTTTTGTATTTTCATATCAGTTAATATTCGTTCTTTTTTTAATGTAAGTGAGTTTACTTTTTGTCTTATGTTATAATATTCATCTGCTTCGCCTGTACTTAAATTTTGATATATCAAATGTGTGTTAGGTGTATAGATCAATAATTCACATTTACAATTTGGGTGTAAAATATCATTTTCGTGTTCTTCTGCTTGTGTAAATTCAATTATTTCACTATAAGTTAATATTCTTCCCTGATATTTAATACAATGTTCACAACTAAACAAATGTGGTGGTATCCAAAATTCATCATATCCTAATTCAAGTGCATCTTCGATTGTTTTATTCCACCCTGCTTTTGTTAGTTCTGTATTGTATCTCATTGACAAGTAAGTGCTTAATTGCACCCACCTTATTATATTTCCATCTTTGTCATAATAAGGAATTACTTGATTATCATAATTTTTAACTTTTCTTTTTAAATATTCTTCTTTATTTCTTTTATATTCAGGAGAATTGTAGTACATTTCATATCTTTTTTTAATAATATTCATAAATTTTTCTTCACTTAATACATAAACCCCAATTCCTATTGCAAATAGCAAATTAGAAGTGGTTTTCGTGCCTTTTGGGGCTTGTTCTTGTTCAAGTAAATAATAATTATTGGTTTCTATTAAATTTGCATATTCCTGAATATCTTGTTGTATAAATGAGTGGTCTATATTACCCCATATTTCTTCTAATTTTTTGTAAAAGTATTCAACACTTCTGCCTTCATCTAAACATTGAAAGAATAATTCTTCTGTTAGATTTTGTAGTTTTGCATATTTTTTGTTTGTCTTAAATACTTTTTCATTAATATAATCATTAGAATTCTTCATAAGTTAATTTAATATCTTTTCTTTCTTCATCATATTCAGTTTTTAATGTATCTGCATCTATATCTTCATCAATTAATTTATTTATAATTGGTGCTAGTATTTTTGCCCTTGTTGAATATGGAACACTCATCGTTCTTTGTATTGCTTGTAATGTGTCAATTTTCTTGGCATCATCTATTAATTCATTATTTCCATAGTCCCATACTAGATCATTTGGTATTCTATTATCTTGTATATTAAGTAAGTCTTGTAATTTGATAATGTTTTCTATCAAATGATTAATTTGTGGTTCTAATTGCCTTTTTATTGCTTCTATTGTCATTTCAGTTAAATTTGCATTCAAATTAATACTAGCAACATTTTGATAAGCATCTTTTTCATATCCAAATGTAGCAGGACTTAAATTTGCCATTTGTATTATTTGATAATCACAAAACTTAAATGTATCAATATAATCATTTACTCTTAAATTGCCTTGTAAATATTCAAATATTTGGTGTTCTCTATCTCCTGGCAATAAAGTAAAGAAATCTTGTAAATTACCAACTGACATTGTTTTTACATCATATAAGTTTTCAGCTGGTCGCCATTGACTATAAATATCACTACTTTGATAATGTTGTGTTGTAGCAATTCTAGTCTTTGTCTTTTGTACTTCTTCGCATAATGTATTATAAACTTCCATTTCTTCTGTTAAGAATTTTGTACTATCTTTAAAGAAGTCCTGTCCAGTATCAATATTAATTAATACTTCATATGGTAGATTATGTATTTTCTTATAATCAGTTCCAAATACACTATTGAACATTCCTATTGATATTTCTTCATATTTTGAACTATTTTTATCCATTCTATATGCAGTAAATGTTAATATTGTATTTCCATCTTTTAATTCAATATGTCTATCTAATTCATATAAAGCATTATCAGTTTCAAATTCTTGTTTTATTGTTGCACTATATACTTTGTCATATTTTTGTACCAAGTCATGTATATCACATTTTTTTATACATTCTAGGTAAACTTTGTTATCAAACTTATGTATATAAATAAAACTTTCTCTTTCATATACTGCTAGTTCTAATGCTTCTGCTAGTGTTGGTGTCAACCAATTTATGTTAAGTCCTTCTGTTTGTGTTAATAGACCACTACCAAATAATTGATTTCTAATGTAAGTGCCTATCTTTTTAGCAGAGGGAGCTAATACATACTTATCTTCATATTTAATGTTTGGTTTTCCATTTGTTGTTCCTGGTTGTATTACTTTTGCATCAATTTTAATGTATGGTGCTTGTAAAGGGTTAAAGTGTTTTAATTTGCCTTCCATAGCTTACTCCTTTCTATATGCTTTCTCCTACTTCTAATGTAGCACCCCAATATGTTTTTTTCTTTTTGTCATCAGTCTTTAATAATCTAACTGGTCT
>JAZRAM010000129.1:0-8438 GCA_045634565.1 Bacilli bacterium | reverse complement strand
AAACTCCTTTATTAATTAAATAAGATAATAAATAAACTATTAAACTACCTGTAAATATAATTCCTATATAACTTAATAAATAAACTATAAAAGGTACATTTTCTTGTATTGTTTTAAACACAGGTAAATGAGTTATAAAATAAGGACTTATATAAAACATATTAAAAGTTTCACCATTAAGTATTCCTAAGTTATAAACTGATATATTTAATATTTCAGCAAGCAATACAAATACTAAAAATACTACAATAGAATTTATAAAATTCTTTTTATTTATTTCTACTTCTTTACTCATAAGTAAATAAACTGATACAACTAAACTACCACAGTGTAGCCACATTGTATGAATATTTATAAGTATATCACTTGTAAAACAACTATCAGGTATTATTAAAGTCACTAAGCTACCTAATATTGTTATAAATGCCATATATGATAATAGAAATTTTCTTAATTTATTATTTTTTAGAAATAAACAGATGAGTGATATAAATATTGGAGTTGTACAAAGTTGAAAAGGTGCGGAATACCACTCATAATCCCAAGTAACTATGTTAGTTATAGAATCATAATTAAATGCCCATATTAGTTGTTTTAAAAGTTCTAATATAAAAGCAATTATACCATAAGTACCCAATATTAATTTTAATCTTTTTTCATTATGTCTTTTTCTTGTTAAGAATAAAATTACTATAGAAACTACTACAAATATTATCCATAAGATGTGAAACCAACCTAATGTTTTAGGAGTTTCCATTTCTCCTTGTAATAAATATAAAAACTTTTCAAACCAATTCATACTACTTAACTCCTACTACTATTTCAAAATATATTTTTCTTCTTTTTCTATTATATCTACTGTTTCTAATATGCTTAAATTACTTGTATTTAAGAAATTGTTACTATTAAATTTTTTGCTTTTAAAATCATTTAATAAAACTAAACATCTATCACCCATTTGACAGTCTTCTGGTCTTTCTTTATCTCTTTTTATTAAATCTTCTCCACTCGTTAATAAACAAACAAACTTAATTTTATAATTGTTAAATGTTTTTTTAATTTCTTCTAAATTTTCTTCTTCAATTATATAATTAAATACAACATCATAACCATCATTTAAATATATTTTTATTGTCTCTATACAAACTTTCCAAAATGTATTTAAATGGTTGCCATCTTTCCAAGGAGATACATAACTACCTATTACATGGTGGTAAATATTATCTCCTTCTATTAGTACAGATTTTTCTTTTCTAAGCGCAATTTCTTTTGAAATAGTACTTTTTCCAACACCAGCTGGACCTGTTATTAAATATAATGTATTCATATCATCACCTACTTCACTTACATTATAATAGAAATAATCTTTTTTATCAACATACAATATAAAACTCAATAAGATGTCTTATTGAGTTTATTTTTTTATTGATTTCTAACTTTATTTTTATTATTAAAATACAAAATTGAACCTACTAATCCTAAAATTGAAATTACTAAAGTTATCATTGTATTTTCAATATTATCTAGAGTATTAGGATTCTCTTCTACAGTTTTTTCTTCCCATTGTGCATAAAAAGTCATATCATGATCTATACCTGATTCAGCTAAAATTAGTTCAAACTTTGTTCCACCAATTTTCTCAGTATAATAACCTTTAAATGTATATCCATCTCTTGTAGGTTTTTTTAGAGTTTCTTCATATTCATTCTTCCACTCTTCAATAGTATAAATATTTTTATTTTCTTCAAACACTCCACCATTTGCATCAAATATTACTTTAAAATATTCTTCAGCTTGTGTTAAAGTTAAATGAATAGTATCATCTTTTTCGACTTCATAATCAGCTAAAGTTCTTCCTTCTTCTAACACTTTACCTTCAAAAGTTAATTGTTGCTTATCTACAGGTATCCCTTCTTTTTCTTGAATTTTAGATTTAACAGCTTCAATTGTATCACTTGATTCAACTTCTAAAGATATCTTTTCACTTGTTGGAATCTCTATAAATATTTGCATAGCACTTATCCCAGACATACAAACAAACATAAATACTAAAGTTAAACTTAAATAAATTATTTTTTTCAACTATATCACACCTTTATTCTATATTTATTATATCACATCAATATTATTTTATAATATATTTTTTTAAAAAAAACTTTAGTATTATTCATACTAAAGTTTTTCATTATTGATTAGTTTCTTCTGTTTTTATTTCACTTTGTTTATCTAGTCTATCTTCTCTTAAATTTGTTGCTTTATCTAAAACACTCATAAATCTTTTTTGTTCATCATCAGAATATCCTATAGCAAATATTTGTTGAATATCTTTATGATCGAACAATAAGTTTTTATCAGGTGCAATCATTCCTTCAGGCCACAAACATCCAATGTAATCCCAAAGTCTATCTCCTGATTCAGGTGCTTTTACAGCATATCCTGTTATCATAACTCTTTTTTTTGCACCTTTCATCAATACCACACTACCTAAAGGTAAATATTTTTTAAATTTTTCATTCATAATATCCCTCCTTTTTATTTAACAAAATCACTATGTCGATTTTCTAAAGTCAATTGATTAAACAATATAATAGAAACTTTATTATTAATTTTTTTGGCTAAATTAAATTGAATATAATTTATTATATCAGTTAATTTATTTTCTATTTCAAAATCATGACAATCTACAAAAGCATCATAATAAAGTCCTATTGCGATTGCATCTTTAGGAGCAACATACTCATCACTCACAGGTCCATAATACACATAATTATCTTCAACATTTGGAAATAATAACATAGAATAAGTATTACTTATAAATTTTTTTGCTTCTATTAATTCTTGTTCTGATAATTCTTTTATATTTCTAGAAAAATAATAATGGAATTCACGTAATTGTTCTGGCGTTAATTTCTCAATATTTATATCATTTAGCAAAAAGAAATAATTAGAAATTAACTCATAATCCTCATTAGGCAATACATTTAATGGCTTTATTTTTTCATTTTTTAATTTTTCCTCAATAAATGTTAAATTTAATTCTTTATATAGTTCTTTAAAAAACAAATATTTATAGTTATCAAATTCTTTCATATTACCACCTCCATTAATTAATATCATCTATCATTATATTAAAATAGCCACCATTTTTCAAATCAGAAAAAGGTATTAAATATTCTTTACCCCAAGAACTTACAATGAAGCCATCGTTGCCTATACCTGTAACAAACACAGCATGGCCACCGCCTTCTTTCCAAGTTCGTGTTGTATAAGATAAATTTGGATTAGAATTCAACATTCTAATTTCTGAGCCTTTAGCAAAGATATTTAATTGCACAGCTTTACCTTCCTTAATAGACTCATTAACTGCATACAAATAACCAGAAAATTCATCATTCGATACAATATTATTTGGTGAATTTTCAATTAAGTTATAAGAATCCCAATCCAAGCCTTTTGAATTCAAATAATTTTTTAAAACATAATTGTTTGAGCCTGTATTATATGATAAATATACTTGTTTTTTTGTATCAAGCATTTGTCTTCCAAAAACATCTATACTATTGCTTTCATAAAAAGTATACGAATTATTATATAAATCTTTCGTAAATAACTTTCCACCATTTGATGTATCGTTAGCAAAAAGATACATATCTAATAATAATTCATTAGAGTTTAATACTTTTTCTCCATGACTATTTATTTTATACATAGAGAAGCCAAATTTTTCTTCAAAAAGGTCTGGATTAGCAGAAAATTCATAAAATATCGAATTTGCTTTTGCAGCATAACTACAAGCTCCAATATCATCAATACTAGATAAAATTACTGATGCTTGACTATTCGTTAAACCTTTTGAAACTAATTTATCTTTCAAAGCAAAATATTCTTTAGTACCCTCTTTTTTAAATTTAGGAATAGGCATTCCATTATTTTTTGCATCATTAACGATATCTTTTGCTTGTTGATAAGTATATTTTTGTCCATTTAAAGAATATTCACAAAGATTTTTTATTCCACCTTGATCAACTCCATAGGTATCACCATAAGATGAGCTAGATTTTCTAAAAAAAGTATTTAAGTTTTCTACACTTCCTGAAGTTAATGGTCTATTATCTAAATACTCAGCAACAACTTTAGGATCAAGAGTTTCAATATAAGCCCTTACTCCAGCAGTACTAGTAATATATGGAGCAAGTTTACCATTAACAGTTTGATATACACTTCCTGTTTCTGCATATTGTCTAAGAGCTTGTTCCGCATAATTACTTTTTCCTTGCTTCATACCCCATTCATTTAATACATCACGAGCTCTATTTAAATTACTATTATTTCTCATTACCTCTTGACGCACATAGTAATCATCATATCCAGGTATTTTTTGATAGTTTTCTAAGTTTTGTCTATATAAGCGGTCTGCTTCCAATTTGGTATTAGTAGAAATTTCGTTAGAAATATTTCTAGCATTATTCATATTTTGTACTTCTAAATCATAATTTTTTCCTAAAGAATTTCCAACTGTATAACTACTTACTGTTGTAGGATTAATAGCTACATTATCATTCAAGATTGAACTAAAGCTTCCTCCTATTTCTTTTGAACCTGATAACTTCGTTGACAAATTATAATAAAAATCATTTTTAATTGTGTTTACATTCGATTTTTTACTAACAAAATCGCCTAATAACTTTCCTGATTCTGTATTAGGATAATTATCATAAAATTCCTTGGTAACATTTCTATATACTAATTTATCATTTTCCTTAAATAAGCAAAAATATTCTTTAGAAGCTTGATCTGAAGAAAATGTTAAATTTCCATCATGAGTTATAGCCATATCATCTAAATTTCTAATTTTTAAAGCATCACTATTTAATAAATTAGAATCCGGCATAATTTTAACTGCTGTTGTTCGCAAAGGCAAATCGTCTATATTAGTTGCATATGCTCCGGCATCAGGAATACCATTAAAGAAAAATGATTTTTTATTTCCATAAGAGGCGATATAACCAGATTTCTTTACATATCCGCTTTCTAATATTTTATCACAAGCAGATTCGCTTGTAAAATGATATAAACCGTTTTGCTTTATACTATCATTTAATCCATCTATAGCATTTGTGTTAACATAACTATATTTATGTATATTGGATTCCAACATATAATATGAAGATGAAATGGGTCCTACTTTTTTATAAGACAGTTCATCTAAACTCAATTTTTCACTTGTATTTGGTTTAGGTTTTTGTTTACCAGCACTTGAACCAAATGCTAAATCTGTAGCAAAATTCATACCCCAGTTAATTGCAAATACAGCACCTGCTTCTTTCGCTGTTTTTGTCCAATCATCTCCATCAATAGCATTATCAAAAATAACACTTCCTGTTTCTATCATTGCGTCTGGTTCTAATATAGTTGACACAAAAGATGTTCCTATAGTATTAACGGTCTTTTTCATTCCTTTAGACACAATCGTTTTTAAAGAACCTGCATTACTAAGTGTTGTTGGTAACGATTTGACTTTAGTTAACACTTTGCCCCCAATTGTTTTTAGAGAGCCCGAAGACATGAAGTTTCTAACACCTAGATTTAATTTGCTCATTCCAAAGCCTTCCACAGCTCCTCCTATACCAGAAACAGTACTTTTAGCAAAGGCTTTCCAATAGTCATCTCCATTATTAAATGAAGTCTCAGCTGATTGTCCCATTGCATCTAAACCATATAAAGCAGCTGAGGCCCATGGAGCTGCGAATGTTATACCAGTTTTACCAACAAATTCTCCAAATGCTTCACCAGCAGTATGCCATGTCCCATATGCTGAATAAGTGTTCATATTGTTACTAAGTTCAATACCTTGATATAATTCACCTGATATATCCCTTTTTACATATTCTGAAGCCCAATCTTTATCAACAATATTTACTGCACTACCTAACATTACAAAGCTATCGCCAATTCCTTCAGTTATATTAAATAATCCAGTAAATGTTGAAGCAGCAAAAGTACCTGTATCTGTCCAAAATCTATCCCAGCCATTCATGTTTTTATATGAGATTTCATCTTCTGATGCTATTCCCATTGCTATTTTTTTATCTAAAATTGCTTCATCAATTTCACTTTCTACAAAAGGATGCCAAAACCCATTATTATCTTCTTTTGATGCATAAAGCGCTTGAAGTTCTTTTTCATCTAACTCTCTTTTTACTCTTGCATCTCTTGCAGTATTTAAAGATTCTAAATTCTTGTTATACTGAGTTTCATATTCTTTTAAGTAACTATCTTTCTGTTCTTTTGTTAAACTTGGATTTAAATTTATTAAATTTTTATCATGTTCTGCATTTTGTTTAAATAAATTTATATATTCGTCACTTGTTGGATCTAAAACAGCCATTTTATCCTGAATATCATATTGTGCAACTAACTCTTTTTGATATTTTAACTGTTGCTTCATTTCATCTGTTAACATATCTGATTCTTCATATTTTTCTAACATGTACAAAAGATTTTGATTGTAATCTCTTGCATAGCCATCCATTTTAATGCTATACTGCATTTTTTCTTCATCAGACATATTAGAGGTATCTATCGTAGATGTTTCTATATATTTTTGCAATAATGTCATATATTCACTAGCAAACCCTTGATCTAGTTTCATTAAACTTTCTTTTGTATTTTCTATTTTAGTAACTAGTCCATTTATATCACAATTATTAATATTACTTTTTAAACTTTTAGAATCAGCATTACCTTCTAAATCAAAATCTATAATAAGTCTTTTACATTCATTTATTAAAGTTTTAGCGGAATTAACATTATTATTTGCGCTTAAAAACAAGCCTGCTTCACTTTTAAACATAATATTACCTCCTTTTCTAAAACTTTAATTTTTTATCTATGTCTTGGTTTATTTGTTTTATTTGTAGATGTAGTTTTCGGTGAACCAAGAGCTCCATCACGTCTTTCGTGTTGTTTTTCAGATGCTTTTTTCATTGCCTCGTTTGATTTTTGAAGATCTGCTGAAATAGAATTCATCTTTTTATTATTTTCAGCTATTGTTGCATTAAAATCATCAATAAGATTTTTAGCATTTTTTATTGCACCATTCAGTTTATCAATACAAGATTTAAACTCTGAATTTGCTAAAGGAACATCATCATAAACATGTCCTCCATTTTTAAAATCAGCTCTTGCATCCGTTAAATATTCTTTTGCACTCTCGAGTTTTGTTTTTATATTACTAACATATTCTCTTGCTGATTTTAAAGATTCATTTTCAGCTTTAAGTTGTTTTATTTGTTCTTTTGCTCTATCTTCTTCGGTGCAAGCATGCCATATAGCCCCACCAGCGCCTATTGCAGCAATCGAACCTAATACTATTAAAGTCCCTACTACACTCATTACTTACACCTCCAATATTAAATTCTAAAACAAGATGATATTTAAATCATCTTGTCTAAAATAAATCCTATAATAATTGTTTTTTATTTTCAGCAACTGTATTTAAATTATCTCTTACTTTAGTTATTTGACTTTTATAATCAGCTACATTATTGTTGAAATTTTCAAAAGTTGATACTACTTCAGCTCTATTAGCACCATCTAACCAATTATTTAATAAATTATTTTTTGATTCATTTAATGTATTTACAAAGTTTTCAAATGTTGTTGGAAAATTTGTAAATGTTTCTGCATCTGCTATAATTGCTGGATCAGTCCAAGATTCTACTGCTTCAGTAGGTACTGCTATAACTGAATCAACATTTAATGTTACAGCTAGTTCATTTCCAATTGTACAAGATCCTCCACTTGCTACAATATGTTTTTGCATTGGAACAACTTCATTATTATTAACAGTAACTATAATTTTTTGTAAATTTTTAATTAAATCTGTTACTGCAGTATAAACTTTAGATAAATCTGTTAGGTTAGCAACTGCATCTGAACCTTTCCAATGACTCTTTAAATTTTCAATAGTTGTTCCAAAACTATTTATTAAATCTCTTCCAGTTGTATTTGTTACATTAAACATTTCTTCTGCTTGAGTACCAACTGTATTTGGATTTACACAATGTATTGCCATAAATAACCACTCTCCCTTACACTATATGACAACGTTAGATATAAACCTATCTTCATATCCTAATAAAATTATAACATTTTAACTATTATAAAGTCAATGAAATTTATATATTTTTAGAATTTTATTAGACTACTAATGTCTATATATTCATAAAGAACTGGTATGTTTATTTCATTATTTGACAGGATTATTATTATATTACCTGTTTTATTTATATTATTAAAATATTTTTTATTTGCTATTATTTTATAATTATTAGAAATTTTTATTATTTTATTTAGTTCTTCCATATAATTATCATTTTCTATTATATAATTTATTACAATTATACCATTATTTTTTAATATCCTTTTTAAATTAA
>JAZRAM010000128.1:0-4910 GCA_045634565.1 Bacilli bacterium | reverse complement strand
TTTTTTTATTCTTTTAATTTATTTATATAAATGATATAATTGATTATATAGAGAGGTATTATTATGATAAGATATAATCCAAAAATAGATGAAGGTTTAAATCAAAAACAAGTAGATTATAGAATTAAAAATGGCGATTGTAATTATAGCAGTGATGTTAAAACTAAAACCATTGGAGAAATTTTATTCTATAATGTTTTTACTTTGTTTAATATTTTAAATTTATGTTTGGGCTTTTTAGTTTTTTGGGTTGGTTCTTATAAAAACTTATTATTTCTTGGTGTAGTTATATGTAATACTTTAATAAGTATAGTGCAAGAAATAAGAACTAAAAGAGCAATTGATAAATTATCTATAATATCTAGTGTTACGGCTAATGTAATAAGAGAAGGGAAAAGTAAGGTAATAAATATTGAAGAAGTAGTATTAGACGATATTATTGTTTATAAAAGAGGCAATCAAATAATTGCTGATTCTATAATAAAAGAAGGTATTGTTGAAGTTAATGAATCTTTACTTAGTGGTGAAGAAGATTTAATATTAAAAAAAGCAGGGGATATGTTATACTCTGGAAGCTTTGTAGTAAGTGGAAAATGTACTGCTAAAGTAGAGAAAGTTTCTATAAATAATTATGCTTCTAAGATTACTAAAGAAGCAAAATATATTAAAAGAGTTAATTCTGTAATAATGAAGACTTTAAAGAAAGTAATAAAAATAATTTCTATAGTAATTGTTCCTTTAGGAGTATTATTATTCTTAAAACAATATAGTTTGGATAAAAATATTTCTGAATCAATCATAAATACAGTAGCTGCAATAATTGGTATGATTCCTGAAGGATTAATACTATTAACTAGTACTGTACTTGCTGTAAGTGTACTTAGACTTTCTAAAAGAAAAGTACTTGTACAGCAATTATATTGTATAGAAACTTTAGCACGTGTAGATACAATATGTTTAGATAAAACAGGAACCCTTACAGAAGGAGTTATGGAAGTAGAAGATGTAGTTGTATTAAATGAAAAATATGATTATAAAAAAATATTAAGTGCGATGTCAAGAGAACTATCTAATGATAATCCTACAATGGATGCGATAGGTAGAAAGTTTAATAAAAGAACAGATTTTAAATGTTTAGAAGTAGAACCATTCTCATCAGAAAAGAAATACTCTAGTGTGACATTTAAAGAAGGTAAATATATATTAGGTGCTCCTGATATATTAGATACAAGTGATAAAATGAAAGAACTAATAGAAAAATATAGTGATAATAGATTAGTACTTTTAAAAAATAAAAAAGATAATATTGCTTTAATACTTTTAAAAGATAAAATAAGATATAAAGCAAAAAATACTTTGGAATATTTAAAAAATGAAAATGTAGATATAAAAATAATTAGTGGTGATAATGAAACTGTTATAACTAGAATAGCAAAAAGAGTAGGTTTAAAAAATCTTAAATGTATTGATATGTCTAAAAATCATACTAATATGAATCATCAAATAGTAGAAAATTATAATATATTTGCTAGAGTTAGTCCTGAGCAAAAAAGAGATTTAATAAGAGCTTTAAAAAATAATGGACATACTGTAGCAATGACAGGTGATGGAGTAAATGATGTACTTGCTTTAAAAGAAGCGGATTGTAGTATAGCTATGGCAAACGGATCAGATGCTGCTAGGAATGTGTCAGAAATAGTATTATTAGATTCTAATTTTGATGCAGTACCTAAGATACTTGAAGAAGGTAGAAGAACAATAAATAATGTAGAAAGATCTGCATCATTATTTCTTACAAAAACTATTTATGCAACACTACTTGCAATTATATTTTTATTTGTATCTATGGATTATCCATTTCAACCAATACAACTTAGCTTGGTTAGTTCAATAACAATAGGAATACCTGCATTTATTCTTGCTTTAGAACCAAATAAAAATAGAATAAATGGTAATTTCTTCTTAAATGTATTAAAGAAATCTATACCAGGTGGTCTCACAATAGTTGTTAATGTAATAAGTGTAATGATACTTTCTAAAATATTTAGTTTAACTGAACAAACAATATCAACTTTAGCAGTTATATTAGTTGCTATAACAGGATTTATATTATTATATAAGATTTGTTATAAGTTTAATATTTTAAGAAAAATTATGTATATAGTATTGATAATTGCGTTTTTAAGTTGTATTATAGGTTTACCAAAACTTTTTGAGTTGGTATTATTAAAACCAATATTTATTGTATTTATAGTATTACTTGCAATTTTGGATGTAGGATTATTTAACTTTATATCTGATATATGTGAGAAAAAAATATTTAAATATAAAGATAGAATAATTAAGTAGGAGGATATATGAATTTTGTTGCGCTTTTATTAACACTCTTAGTAGGCATGTTTATATTATTAGGTAGCTTTATAGGATTAAATTATAAAGATAATAAAAAGTTTACTGATTTTAGTATATCAGTTGCTTTTGGGGTAATAATAAGTTTAATATTATTTGAGTTATTACCTGAAACATTTGAAGTGTTAAATGGGGAGATAGGGGTAGTTAGAACAATATTTGTAATAATAATTCTTTCTCTAATAGGAATAACACTGTTAAAATTATTAGATTTATTTGTACCACACCATGAACATGAAGTGCATCATAAGCATCAACATGAGAGTGATAAATGCCATAATGATCATTTATATCATATTGGTATAATGTCTTCAATAGGTGTGATTGCACACAATATTATAGAAGGTATGAGTTTATATCTTGTTTCTAGTACAAGTTTAATATCAGGCATATTACTTTGTGTTGGAATAGGATTACACAATGTTCCTATGGGACTAGTTATATCTTCAACTCTTACTTCATCTAATTTTTGTAAAAATAAAATATTGAAAATTAGTTTAATTGTATCAATTGCTACATTTATAGGTGGGTTACTTATGTTTTTGATAGGTGGAGTAAATGAATTAGTAGAAGGTTTACTTCTAGGACTTACTTTAGGAATGTTAATATATATTTCCATATTCGAACTATTACACCAACTCTATCATATGAAGAATAAAAAAATAACTATTGCAGGAATTGTAATAGGAGTAGTGTTATTACTAACAAGTGTTTTATTGGGACATATTCATTAAAACTAAACTTAAAAAGCGTTCTTAGGAACGTTTTTTTTGTGAATTTTTGAAAAAAATCAAAATTTTTTCATTTT
This sequence comes from Bacilli bacterium, assembly GCA_045634565.1. Classification (GTDB taxonomy): domain Bacteria; phylum Bacillota_I; class Bacilli_A; order RF39; family UBA660; genus UMGS1613. Next base: position 1,693 of record JAZRAM010000128.1, on the reverse strand, counting down.
TTTTGCAAAAAAAAAAGGAAATTCAAAAGTTTTGTAGAATGATATATATGAGGAGGTGATAATATGAAAAAATACCCAATAGTTTTACAAGATGAAATTAAAGATTGTGGAATATCCTGTATCCAGATGATTTTAAAATATTATGGTGGATATGTGAAAAAAACTAATTTGCTTGAAATGACAAAAACTAGTAAGAAAGGTACAACTGCTTTTAATATTAAAGACGCTTTAATAAATTTAGGATTTGATTGTAAAGGTATTAAATGTGAATTAAAAGATATAAAGAATGATAATATAGTTTTACCCTGTATAGCTAGTGTAACTATTGATAAATCCTATAAACATTTCATAGTTATTTATGAAATAAATTTCAAGAAAAAATATTTAGTAATAGGAGATCCTGCTGATAAAGTAAAGAAAATAAAATATGAAGATTTTATAAAAATATTTAATAATATATTATTAGTCTTTTATCCTATAAAAACCTTAACACTAGAAAAAGAAATATCTCAAGTTAATTTTATATTTAATTTGTTAAAGCCACATAAAAAGACTTTACTCAATATATTTGTTTTATCTATCTTTATAACATTATTTTCAATCATAACATCTTTTTACACGGAGTATATGTTTGATTCTATTAATTATTTTTCAAAAAAATATTTATTATTTATATTTTGTATCTTCTTTTCTATTTATATACTCAAAATATTTTCTGATTACTTTAGAAATAAACTATTACTATTTATCAATCAAAAGTTAGATCTTGTACTTACTTTGGATGTTTTTGAAAAAATTATTAAACTTCCTTATGGCTATTACCAAAATAGAACTATAGGTGATGTAATATCTCGTATTTATGATTTAGAATCGGTAAGAGAAATGATAAGTAAAGTAGCCTTATCAATATTTGTAGATTTACCTTTAACTTTAATATCTTTAATTGTTTTATATTTTATTAATAAAATTTTATTTACAATAGGGTTAATAATACTTGTGTTATATTTTATTATAATTGTTATTTTTAAGCGAGTTTTTAATGATTATATTAGAAAGATACAGGTAAAAAAAGGAGAATCAACTTCTTTGATGATTGAATCTATTAGTGGATTTGAAACAGTTAAAGGAATGCATATTGAATCTAATATAAAAGATAAGTTTGAAAAAAGATATGTTAAATACTTAAAAAATGTTTTAAAATTTCAAGATTTATTTTTCTTACAAAACTTATTTAAAGAAATAATAGATAATATAGGTTTTATAATTATAACTTTAATAGGTTGTCTTTTAGTTATAAATGATAGTATGAATATAGGTAGACTTTTAACATTTACCTCTCTATTAGTATATTTTCTAGAACCTATAAAAAATATTATCAATTTAGATACTATGATAAAGGAGGCAAAGAATGCATTAAAAAGAATTCTAGATATCATAACTTATGAAGAAGAAAAAAATGGATTAGTAGGTAATTTTTCTAATGGAGATATAGAATTCAAAAATTTAGATTTTTCTTTTAATGATAGAGATTATATTTTAAAAAATATAAATTTAAAAATAAAGAAAGGATCTAAAGTTATGGTTGTAGGTAAGAGTGGTAGTGGGAAAAGTACTTTATTTAAAATACTTATTAGATTCTATAAACCAAAAAGTAATAAAGTATTTATAAATAATATAGATTTGAACAACTATG
>JAZRAM010000127.1:0-7328 GCA_045634565.1 Bacilli bacterium | reverse complement strand
TTATATAAATCATATTTTAATAGATTTAAGTAATTATTACGGACATAAATATATAGTAGAAATAAATTATAATAATATAAATAAAATAAGCACATATTAATGTGCTTATTTTGTTAATTTATTTAAAATATTAAGAGCAATATTTTTAGTTTTATTATCTACATCAAGATCCGGATTTAATTCAACTAAATCAATAGATTTAACTAAATTTTTATGTTTTAACATTTCATTTACAATTAAATACATTTCAGTATCACTTATTCCATTATTTTCTGGAATACTAACACCAGGTGCGATAATAGGGTCTATTACGTCTAAGTCTAAACTTATATGAACACCATTAGTATTATTACAAGCAATATCAATTGCTTTTTTCATTATTTTATCAGCACCTTTATTTTTAATATCTTCAGTTGTAAATATAGTAACACCTGCATCAACCATGTTTCCTATTTCCCAAGGGTCAATACTTCTAGCTCCTACAACTACACAGTTCTTAGGATTTATACAATTATTTGTTATGAAGTTCGTAAGTTCTTCACATCTATAACCTGTAATAGAAGCAAGTGGAAGTCCATGTATATTACCAGATTTAGTAGTTTCAAAAGTATTATAATCTCCATGTGCATCTACCCATATAATACCAATATTGTTGTGGTATTTTTGACTAGCTAAAGCGCTTCCAATAACTGTACTATGATCACCGCCAATAAGTAGGGGTGTTTTATTATCATTTAATATAGTTAAAGCTGTATCAAATACTTTTTTAGTAAAGTTATTTATATGTTTTTCATTTTTTCTTAAGTCATTAGGATCCAAACTTTTTTTAATATTATCTTTTTCTATAATATAATTTTTAATATCAAAATTAGTAGTTAATGTAGTAGGTCCTTTCTCACTTCCACACACATGTACTCCTAAATCAGAACACGCACTTATAAAATTTATATTTTTCATTTAATCACCTTTAATATACTCATGATAAAGGAATTAAACTTTAATGTCAAGAAAATAAATAAATTACAAAGAAAATAAGTAAATTAATTGTAAAAGGTTAACAGTTTGTTATATAATATAAATAGTGGTGATAATATGAAAAAGTTAAATGAATTAATAGAGTGCAATTACGATGTAGAAATTACAGGAATAAAAATAAATAGTAGAGAAATAGAAAAAGGAGATTTATTTGTTTGTACTGATATGGGTACTTTAGATAGACACGATTTTATAGATGATGCGATTGAAAAAGGTGCGGTTGCGGTTATTGTAAAAAAAGATGTTGGAGAAAAGGATGTACCTATAATTAAAGTAGAAAATCCTAATGAGGTTCTTCCTATAATAGAATCTAAGTTTTATGATGCCCCAGAAGAAAAATTAACTATGATAGGTGTAACTGGAACAGATGGTAAAACTAGTGTAGCTACAATGGTACAAACCTTACTAGGATTAGAAAACAGTGGTTACATTGGAACTAATGGATATAGTTGTGCTAAATTCAATAAAGATACAAATAATACAACTCCAGATTCAGATAAACTTTATGGCTATTTAAGAGAGTTTGTAGATGCAGATTGTAAATATTGTTCTATGGAAGTTTGTAGTGAAGCTTTAATGAGAGGTAGAGTTAAAAATATAGAATATGATGTTTCTATTTTAACTAACATTACAAGTGAGCACCTAAACATCCATGGCACTTTAGAAAATTATATTGCTGATAAATGTAAATTATTTAGTCAAACTAAAAGTAATGGTTTTTGTATATTAAATAAAGATGATGAACACTTTGAACAAGCAAAAGAAGCTAGTAATGGAACTGTATTAACTTATGGAGAAGGTATAGATAACGATTTATATTTTAAAAATATAAGATTATATCCAGGAAGAAACTTGTTTACAATAGTTTATAAAGATAAAGAATATGAAATAGATAGTCCTATGGCAGGTTTATTTAATATATATAATTTAAGTGCTGCTATACTTGCTTTATTTGCTTTAGGTTATGATTTTGATTATATAGAATCTAGAATACCACTTCTAAAAGTAAGTGGAAGACTTGAAATGATAGATATGGGACAAGATTTCTATGTAATGGTAGATTATGCTCATACACCAAATGGTATAACAAAATTACTTGAATATGTAAGATTACTTCCAATAAAAAGAAGTATAGTAGTAATAGGTCAAGCTGGTGAAAGAGATCCTTATAAAAGAAAAACTGTAGGAGAGATAGTTTCTAAAAACTGTGACCTTGCTATATTTACATATGAAGATCCAAGATCAGAAGATCCTAGGGATATCATAGAAATGATGATAGAAAATATTAAAGATAGAAATAATTATGAAATAATTATTGATAGAAGTGAAGCTATTAAAAGAGCTATAGATGTTGCTCAAAAAGGTGATATGGTAATGGTTCTTGGTAAAGGTAATGAAACTTATGAAAAATTAAAAGATAGAGTAATTTACTTTAATGATATAGAAGAGTGTAAAAAACATTTAAGTGATAGACTTAAAGTAACTAATAGATAGGGTGGTTATATGAAAAAATATAATGTATTTAGTTTATATGTTGTAGAAAAAGATAATCATAAATTTATATGTGAAAGAATAATTGATAACGAATTTAGTGAAGTACTAACAAAAGAAAAATTAGTATTAGAAGAAAATGATAAAGTTGAACCTTTAACTAGATATTATTCTATATTAGCAGTAGCAACCTATAAAAATGGCAAAATATTAAATCCATTGATGTTAACAAAAAAAGATATCTTATTAAAATATATTGGAATAAATGAAAAAGTAGTAAGTAAAAATTTTGACATAGATGATATTTTAAAAAGACAACAAGAAGAATTGGAAGGATTAAAAATATTAGCAAAAGAATGTCCAGAACTTGCTAAAGAATATTCGTTAGAAAAACTTCAAGGAGCAGGAATACTTGATACAAATGGAGAACTAATTGGTCCTTATAAAGAAATATTTGTTGAAAATCTAGATAAACAAAAGACATTGGATAAAAAATAATAAAATTGACAATTGATATATAGTTTGTTATAATGAATGTGTCAAGGAAACTTGCATAAAATAAAAAAGGATACATTTGATTGCGAGAATCAGATATAATCCCTTTACGGATAGGCATCTGAAATCAACTGTTGTTGAAATTAGATGTTTTTATTATTTAAATAGCAAGGTGATTAATATAAAAAATAACAGTAGAATTATAATAAATTGAGATAATTCTCTTTTTGTCATAATTAACCACCACCTTTCTTTTTCAAGAAAGGGAAAACAATCTGATATTTTCAAATGTATCCATATATATTATAGCAAAATATTAGTACACATTTCAATAATTTCATTCATTGTTCGTATAATGTTTTTTAGAGAAACACCAACATATATATTATTCATAAAATATATTGAGGTGTTTTTTATGAACATAAAAATAGATTCTAGAAAAGTTAATAAGGGAGATACTTTTATAGCTTTAAGAGGTATAAATAATGATGGACATAAATATGTTAATGAAGCAATAGAAAAAGGCGCAACCACAGTAATAGTAGAAGAAGGAGAATATAGCGTTAATACAATAGTAGTTAAAGATACTAAAGACTATTTAAAAGAATACTTAGAAAATAATTATTATGATGAAATAAAAAAATTAAAACTTATCGGTATGACAGGTACTAATGGTAAAACAACTACTTGTTATCTTATATATCAAGCTTTGAATAAATTAAATAAGAAATGTGCTTATATAGGTACTTTAGGATTTTATTTAATTGATGAAGAAAGAACTCTTACAAATACAACTCCAAATCTTTATGATTTATATGAAATATTATTAGAGTGTGTACAAAAAAAATATGAATATGTAGTAATGGAAGTAAGTAGTCAAGGTTTATCTATGGGTAGAGTAGATACTCTTATTTTTGATTATGTAATATTTTCTAATCTAACACAAGATCATCTAGATTATCACGGTACAATTGATAATTATGTGTTAGAAAAACAAAAATTATTTAGTATGACTAATGATAGTTTTGCTATTATAAATAATGATGATGAATATAAAGATTATTTTATTTTAGATAATAAAAATATAACTTATGGTAAAACTAGTAATGATTATAAAATAAGTGATATAAACTCTACTATAAAGGGATCTAGCTTTAAGTTGAATGATGAAGAATATTTTACTAAGTTAATTGGTGAATATAATATTTATAATGTTACGGTTGTAATTATATTATTAAAGTTATTAAGTGTTGAAAATATAAACGAAATAATAAGTAATTTAGATTCACCGAATGGTAGAATGTATATAATACATCATAAAGATAATACTATAATAATAGATTATGCACATACTCCAGATGCAGTAGAAAAAATAATAACTAATGTATCTAAATTACCACACAATAGAATAATAACACTAATAGGATGTGGTGGTAATAGAGATAAAACTAAAAGAAGTATAATGGGCGATATTGCTACTAAATATTCAGACTATGTAATATTTACTAGTGATAATCCAAGAAATGAAAAACCGAAAAAAATACTTAAAGATATAGTGTGTAAACTTGACACTAAAAACTATAAAATTATTGTAAAGAGAGAAAAAGCTATAAAGAAAAGTATACAAATGCTATCAAAAAATGATATACTATTATTGTTAGGAAAAGGACATGAAGATTATCAAATTATAAAAGATAAAAAGATTCCTTTTAGTGATAAAAAGAAAGTATTAAAATATTTGAGGTGAAATTATGTATCAACTAACTAGAGGAGTACTCGCACTAATGATTGGATTTATAATATCAATTGTATTCGGTGTAATATTAGTACCACTCCTAAGAAAATTAAAAGCGAAACAATCGGTAAGCAGTTATTTATTTAAAAGTCATAAAGAAAAAGAAGGAACTCCAACTATGGGTGGATTAATATTTATAATTCCAACTATAGTAGCCATAATTATATTACTCCTTTGGAATAAAATAGAATTTTCAGCTAACTTATTTATAGTTTTGTTTGTATTTTTAAGTTATGCACTATTGGGATTTATAGATGACTTCTTAATAATTAAAAGAAAAAATAATGTAGGACTTACTGAATTTCAAAAGTTAGCAGGGCAGATATTAATAGCTCTAATATTCTTCTTTATTTATATGAAGAGTGGAGCAGAGCCTATTGTTGAAGTATATACATTAGGTATAGAAATAAATCTTGGATGGTTCTATGGAATATTCTTGTTATTTATGTTAGTAGCAAGTTCAAATGCAGTAAATATTACAGATGGACTTGATGGTCTAGCAGGAGGTCTTTCATTAATAGCATTCATAACATTTGCTTTAATAAGTGCGAATTCTCCAGCAATTACAGGTACAGGTGATATATCAGTTTTCTGTTTTGTTCTTGTCGGATGTTTATTAGGATTTCTTGCTTTCAATTCAAGACCAGCTAAAGTATTTATGGGAGATACAGGAAGTTTAGCTTTAGGAGCAACAATGGCTACAATAGCTATTATAACAAAACATGAATTAACATTCATAATAGTTGCTGGAGTATTTATATTTGAAACTTTAGTTTGTTTGATACAAATAGGAAGTATGGTATTCTTACACAAGAAAGTATTCTTAATGACACCATTTCACCATCACTTAGAAAAACTTGGATGGAAAGAAAGAGATATAGTAATTACATTCTGGTGTATAGGATTAATTCTTAGTATGGCAGCTATAGTATTTGGAGTATGGTATTAGCCATACTTTTTTGATATAATTAAATAGGTGGTAGAATGAAAAAGAAACTCACATTTCTTTTATTATTGATAATATTTGGATTTTGTTATTATTATTTTATTTATTTAAATGATTTAAAAAGAGTAGTTGAAATAACAGAAGAAGAATCTTTTTATGTAGACAAATATACAGTATTTGGCACTCATTTAAATATAAGTGCTTGTATAGATAAAAAATTAGAAGGTAATTTAACGCTTATGTTAAAAAACACTAAAGAAGAAATAATTATAGATAGTAATTTTAGTATTGAAGAAAATAAAACATGTTTTTATCTATCAGATAAAAATAATGAAGGTATCAATTTAGACGAATTAAAAACAGGAAACTATCTATTAGTAGTAAAAGAAGATACTAAGTATTATAATTTAGAAAATAATACAGATTATGAAGATATAGAGTATTATACTATTACTAGAAATAATTCTAACAATAAAATAAATATTAAATTTAATACTTATAAAAATAGAAATTATTTAAGTTTAAAAACAAATAAAACAACACTCCCAAATAATATATATGATATAACTATAGATCCAGGACATGGTGGAGAAGATCCGGGAGCAAGTTATAAATTAAATGGAAAACTTTATAATGAATCTGATTTAACTTTAGATATATCTTTGTTATTAAAGGAAGAATTGGAAAACATAGGTTTAAAAGTAAAATTAACACGCGATGAAGATATATTTTTAGATATTTATGGAGAAGGTGGAAGAGCAATTATTCCTAACGAAGTAAGTTCCAAATATTCAATATCTATTCATTTAAATAGTTTAGATGGAACTATGAATTATGGTGGAGTAGAAGTATATACACCTAATGATGTAAATTATGATTTAGCTAACATACTAGCAACCAATATAAGTGAAATAGTTGGATTTTCTAGAAAAAAGACTAATCAGAAAGCTAAGGGTATTTATTATACATATTTTACTAAACAAGATATAAAAGAATCTAAAGAAGAAATGTTAGATAATGATTTCAAGCCATATGATATAGATGTAGGCGCACCTTATATGTATATGATTAGAGAAGTAGGTGGTGTTAATACTTATGCTTATATAGATGGTAGAAATGATAAGCATGGGCTTAATAAGTATTATAATTCGAATAAAACAGCAGAACCATATTTAATAGAATTAGGTTATATGAATTATAAAAAAGATTTAGAAAACATAGTTAATAGAAAAGAAACATTTTCTAAAGCAATAGCAAGTGCTTTAAAAGAATATTTAAAAATTTCATAAAAATTATTTTTTCGACAAATTTCTACTATATTGTAATTGTATAATGTATTTACAAGGTTGAAATACCTTGATAAGGTAAATCCTTAAACAAACGCTCCTTACTGCGATAAAAGCCCATAAAAGGCTTTTATTTTTGCATAATTTTTTATAAATATATTAAATTACATAATATGACGACAATATATAAGACTGTTAAAATGTAAAATAGACAGTCTTTATTATTTAAAATATAAAAATAAAGTAGAAATAATTTTAATATCGTGATATACTTTATACA
>JAZRAM010000126.1:0-6782 GCA_045634565.1 Bacilli bacterium | reverse complement strand
AATTATTTATAATTTTAATTTTAGATATAAAATATATTATACTCGCAGCTAATACATTTATAATTAAATCATCTATATCACAAGATCCAGACATAGTAACAAACTGCAATAATTCTATTACAACAACTATTAATATCATAGTTATTAAAAATTTATAATACTTTCTCATATTTTTAAATATGAGTGGTAAAAACAATCCATATGGCATAAATGCAGTTAAATTACCTATTACATTAACACTAAAATTTTTAAAACTTACAATGCCATTAATATATCCTTGTGTGAATAAATTAATAGTGTGAAATGGTTTTAAATTAAATGAATGTGTTAGATAATTATTTAATAATGTTTTATCCCACTCTATTATTATTAGACCTTGCCTACCATATATTTCATCAAATAAAGTTAATGAAAATATAGTAACTGTATATATTAAAAAATATATTATTAAGTTTACTTTTAATATCTTTTTTGTATAGTTTAACTTTTTTACAAGTATATATCCACTTATATATATCAATATACAAACTATTGAAAGTAATACTAATCTACCACGCGTATTTAAATAAAAATTAGGTATTAATTTTACGTTTATACAAAAAAGCAAAATTAAGAATGATACTACATAACAAAAAACACTTAAATAACCATATACTTTGTTTTTCATATCATCACCTAGTTAATTATACCATAAAAAAGACAAATAAAAAACGCTATAAAAGGGTTTAAATGCATCTGGCGGAGCAGGAGGGATTTGAAACCATATAAATAAGCTAGAAAGGTTATATTGAAATTAAAAACTAAACAATTTAAAAAAGATAATTATTTCGTTTTATATCCTTATGAATATTTATGTAATTCGTATTGTGAGGATGAAATATTATGCTATTATGATAGTTGGGAAGAAATACATAAAAAATTTTTAAAAAATTATAGAGTGTATGATTTAGTGCATGAATTTAATAAGCATAAGACTAATGTAATTAACATTGTTGTCAATAATAGAAAATATAAATTGGCAACTTTTAGTGATTTAGATGAAGATAGAGAGGAAAAATAATTATGAAAATTTTTGAAATTATAAATAATCAGTATTTTATTACAAGTTTCTTAATAGGAGTTGGATTTTGTATTTTATATGATATTATTAAATGTGTAATTAATATTATTAATGAAGAAGCGTGGAAAGTTGAGGATTATGAAAAGTTAATAGCTAAGTATTTAAATACATATAATACAGATAGTAATAAAGAAAAAAAATTAATAGCTACTGCAAAAGAAAATGTAAAAAAAAGAAATGCAAGAAGAAAAAATTCAAAGAACATAAAAAAGACTAATTAGTCTTTTTTTTATAAAAAACATCAATTTTTGTCACAATTCACAATGCACCCATTGGGGGTGTCGTAGTAACCCCCCTAATTTCTATAATTTTTTATCTGATAATTTATGGTAAAAAATGCAATTTTTTTCCAGTTACGTCCCCTATATCAAGTAAGGGGACATAACTAACGTTTGAAACCGGCATAAATGCCGGGGTTCAAACTTTATCTAAGACGAAAAAAAGGAATACCGAAGTATTCCTTTTTTCTTATCTATGAATAACTCTTCTTAAGACAGAAAAACCAACAAATGCTAAACTAATTCCAATATATAATAAGGCTAAAGGATTGCCTATTAAAAACTCATATATTGTAGTAGCTGCACTTATTAACCAAGTTAATGCAGAAGTTCCAGCTTGTGTAATTAATTCCATAGTTTACTCCTTTCCTTATTATTTTTTTATTTTGTTAGTAACAAAACAAAGAGTATTTATAAACTCTTTGTTTTATTTGACCATTATGAACTTATAGTTAAGTCAATTACAAATCCGGCATAAAGCCACTACGTTATTTATTCCGTTTCTTCATTGACTTGTACGAAGTGAAAAAGCCAACCCCTGAAATTCTTTTCACTGAAGAAACCGGGTAACTAAAAGTTTCTTCTAAGTTTAATATAACATAAAAAAATGCTACTTTCGTCATTTTGTTGAAAAAATATTGATATTTGTGTTATTATTAAGTTAGAGGTGATAAGGTATGGTTTGACAAATGCTAAAATTTATATATAATAATCGCCTTGGAGGTTGATTATTATGAGTTTTGAAGAAGCTTATAAAGAATTTGAAAAATATGTTTCTAAACGACATAAAAAACAAGGTTTAGTTGCCCTGGAAAGCAATTTTAATTCTAGAATATTACCATATTTTAAGGATAAAGATATTTATAGTATAACTAAAATTGATATTTTAAATTGGCAAAATTATATTTATGAATTTAATTTTAAAAATAGTTATAACGAAAAACTACTAGTAGAACTTCGTAAATTTTTAAAATTTTGCCATAACTATTATGATCTATCAGAAAATATTTATAATTCTATTGAACCATTTGTAAAAAAATGTGAAGAAAATAATAGTGATTACTACACATTACAAGAATTTAATAAATTTATAAAAAATATTGATGATGAAATATATAAACAATTTTTTACATTTATGTTTTTCTGTGGTACAAGACCAGGAGAAACATTTGCATTAAGATTTTGTGATTTAGAAGATAATATAATTCACATTAGACATAATCTTACAACAAAAGGTGGACGTACTTTAGATACTCCTAAAAATCAAAGTTCTATTCGAGATATAAAAATTGATAATAAGCTAAAAAAAGATTTATTAAAATTAAAAAAGTATTATTACGGCAAATATAAGATTCCAGATAATGATTTATTTATATTTGGAGGAATAAAACCATTAAGCCCGACTAGTTGCAATAGACAAAAGAAAAAAGCCTGTGAAAAGGCTAATTTAAGGCAAATAACACTACATCAGTTTAGACATAGTCATGCAACATTGTTATTAAGTAATGGAATTATTATAAATGAAGTTTCAAGAAGATTAGGACATTCAAAAACAAGTACAACATTAAATATATATTGCCATACTTCTTTAGAACAAGAAAAAAAGAGTATTAGAACTCTTAATTTCTTACGATTTAATTTAATAGCCCTGGAAAGCAATTTTAAAATTAAATCTATATTTAAACATTTTTTCAATGCTTAAAACATAATCTGGCGGAGCAGGAGGGATTTGAACCCTCGCACCAGTTGCCCGGTCTACACCCTTAGCAGGGGCGCCTCTTCAGCCTCTTGAGTACTACTCCATCGCCATATATAGATTATAGCATAAATCATTTCCCATTTCAATACAAAATTAGTATTTTTTTAGTTTATTTATAACATAATTATTATTTGATTGATAATTGTTTTACTTCATTTGCTCTATTTAAAACATTTAACTGATAATTAGCAATATCGCTTAATTTTTCAAATCTTTCTTCTTTAGTTAATCCTTCTTTTATTAACTCGGCATTATGAGTTTCTAGATTTAATAAAACAGTTAATTCATTTATTGTTCCAAAATCTCTTATATTTGAAGTTTTAGATAATTCCGGATTTAACTTTCTCCATTCTTTTGCTGTAGTATTAAATATTATTACATTCAATATATCCGCCTCTTCTGCATATTTTAACCAACTTTTATTTTTATAATAATCGTTATTTGGTAATATATAATTTTTTATCGCATCAGTATGTATTAAATAATTATTTTTAGATAGTAATCTTTTTGCATTCCATTCTATATTATTACTTTCTAAACTCTTTAATCTTTGAAATTCTTTTATTAAATATAATTTAAATACAGGACTTATTGCTGAAGCAAACTCAAATGCAATATCTTTATGTGCATATGTTCCACCGTATTTACCTCTTTTTACATAAATTCCTTTTGCATTTGTCTTTTCTACCCACTCTGTAACACTAGGAGTAAAAGTTAATAAACCAGCATTTCTTCTAAAGTGTTCACTTTCGAACACTTTAAAATCTTTATTATATAAATACTCCCATGTAGATAAAAAATCCAAAGTATTTCTATTCCTTAACCAGTTTCTAATTATATCAGCTGCTCTAGATTTATCAGATTTTACTGTTGCGATATCTGTTATACAAATATAATCTTCTTCATTTTCTATTGTTATATTTATCGGTATATCTTGCACCATAATTACATTATTCGTCATTTTTCTCATCTCCTTTATATAAAAAGCTTAAAATTAATTTAAGCTACCATCTTTTGTTTAAGTTTTTGTAATACCTTTTGTTCTTTTCTTGAGACTTGTACTTGACTCATACCTACCAATTTAGATGTTTCACTTTGTGTATAATCTTTTATATATCTATTATCAATAATTGCTTTTTCTTCGCTATTTAATCCTTGAAGTAATTCTTTTAACATAATAAGTTCATCTACATTTTCACTTTTACCAATTACATCTTGCAAAGTAAAATCTCTACCTTCATCATTTACAGGTTCATCAATACTTTTTATTTTATTTAAACTAAGTATTGCCTCTGATACATAAAACTCAGGTATTTCTAAAAAGCGAGCAATCTCTTCTATACTTGGTTCCTTCATTAGTTTTTGAGTTAAAAGTACATAAGCCTTCTCTATTTTTAAATTTAATTTTGTTATTTCTCTACTTATTTTTAGGCCTTTATCTTCTCTAACTAATTTTCTCATTTCACCTAATATGTAAGGATAAGCATAAGTAGTAAATTTACAGTTCATACTTGGATCATATTTTTTATAAGCTGTAATAAGACCTAAACAACCTGCTTGATATAAATCTTCCTTACTATTATAGTTTTTAAAATAATTAGCAATACTATATATTAATCTTTCGTTATTCATTATTAAATTAGTTATTTCATCCATATTATCACCTCAAGTTTAATATTTTTAAAGCAGTTAATTCATTGCTAGTTTCATATACATAATTGATTAGTCTACTTTTCTTTAATTTTTTTCTTATATTATCATTATTACCACACATTAAACTCCTACCTTCATTTTTCTTAACTAGTTCATAATTATAAAATATAGCATTTATTCCTTTTATATCTATTGACTTTAAATTACTAAAATTAAACACTATATTTCTTATTCCATTTTCTTTTACAATTTTAGTAACTCTTTTATTTAATTTATCTATAGTATCTTTATTTAAATGACCTTTAAGTCTTACAAATAAGATTCCTTTTCTAAATTCAGTTCCTACATTAAGCATATATTCACCTTCCTATTTAATTTAGCACACTTTCTTTTCTTTTTATACAGATTCGACAAAACTAGAATATCTTTTACCCTTCATATATATTATTCTACAAAAGTTTTCGATTTCCTTTTTTTTTCATGAAAAAAAAGATCAATTTTGATCTTTTATTTGCAAATATGTGGTTATTTCATCTTGATTATTAAGTCTGAACTCTCTTATAAATGTATTTCTACAATTTACAAGTTCATTTTCTTTATCTTTAATTTTTAATAGCAGTTCTTCATTTTTATCTAGATTGTAAAGTTCTTTTAACTTATTTAATTCTTTCTTTAAATTATTGAATTTAATAAGTTCAAAAGACATGCTTGGAGTTAGATTAAACTTAACTAACTCTAGATCTTTTTTCATATAAACCTCCAATCCGATTTATATCTTCTTTTCTACAAATTAATTGTATTATATATAAGTTTTTAAGTCAAGAAAAAAAGTTATATGTGCATAACTTTTATATTCTCTTTGATAATCTAGAATGTCTAGTTAAGTTTTCTCTATCATATAAAGCAGCTGTATTGGCTTGTTTAATAGTTCCATAAGCAACATCTAAACCTTCATGCTCAAAACTAAAATAGTTTGCTTTACCATTTGGTATTTCTTTTTCAAAATCCTCTACTTCTTCTTCAGTTTTTAATCCTCTACTAACTAAATTAGCAAACACACTTCCTTCAAGTGTAATTATTTTAGCAAGTTCATCTTTCATTAAAGCACCATTTAGTTTAGCTTCATTCATTCTATTTAAAGATTCTAATATTATATCACTTGGTCTATCTTTTACTATACTTGTCATATCAATCCAACCTCCGCATCTTGCATAGCTTTTATAATAGGTTCTCCATTATTTGTAAAATATGAATTAAACATAGTATCTTTGCCAACAATATGACTTAAAAGATTTGTTACTAACATCTCTTCTTCTAAATCAGAATCCCCTTCATTCCCAACTATGTAATTAGCAAGTATTTCTGTGTAAGCTAAATTAAGAGCTCGTAATCTATCATCAGAATTAAATCCTGTAAATGTTTCTGTACTAGTACTCATTTGAAGTATAGCTTTAGTAAGTAAATGATCTATATCATAATTACTTTCTAAATCCTTAGAAAATAATATTTCATTTTTAAATACGTCGTAATAATATGTTCCTTTTCTTTCAAACTTACTTAATTTACCTAATTTAACTGTTTTTAATTTTTCATTTAGTCTAGATAAATTAATATCTGGTATTTTTTTATTAAAAATAACAACAAGTTCGAATAGTTTATTTCTTATTTCATCTGTTAAATTAGGATTGCTTTTTAAACTAATTCTTATCTCTTCTAAAAAGCTCATATCATCACCCTAATATTTATTATAGCATATTTTGAAAAAAAGAAAAGTATTTCTTTTCTTTTTTGTAATATTTTTATTTCAATTTAGTTAAAATTGCTTCTAAATTTTCTTTTTCTAATTTTAAATTGTTTCTTTCTTGTTCTACTATATTAAGAGGTGCTTTAGCAACATAATTTTCATTAGATAATAATTTTTCTCTTCTAGAAATACTATTTTCTAGTCTTTCTTTTTCTTTTAATAAGTTTT
>JAZRAM010000125.1:0-17291 GCA_045634565.1 Bacilli bacterium | reverse complement strand
AAATATTTTGCACCGCTTAACATAACAAACCTCCCCAAAGCATTATGTAAACACACAATACAAAAGGGAGGGCTGCAAAGCGGTGCTATCAATACGCAGTACTTATTAACTTAACATAATATAGTTAACATAACAACATATTGCTAAATGTTTCACGTGGAACTATGACTAATTTAAAATACTATATTGACTAATTTTAACTTTAATGATATATAATAATTAATCTTCGAATTATTAGGTGGGATTTTTTACAAACCGCAAAGCAGTGTTAAGCACTGCTTTTTAATTTACAATTGAAAGACAACTAAATTATATCAATAAAATATTAAGAAGTCAAAAACATTCTTAGGACGTCCTGAGAATATTTTTTTATTTTTTGATTTTCAAAATATACTAAACCTAGCTTATAATTATCTAATAAAAATTTCCATTGTTTAGACTTAGAAGCTGAGCGAATGAGTAGTGTGTTTGGCCTAAAGTCTGAAGTTGTAACAGCGTACAAATAAGGAGTTAATTTATCATAATCTTTAGAGATATAAATTTTACCTTCCTTAAAATCATTCCAAACTCCGTAAGTGTTACCTTGATATATAAAAGCAAAAGAAAATATTGAAGATCCTTTTTTCTTTTCAATAAAGTTATTATTTTTATCTAGTATTTTATTATTAATAGCGTATTCTTCGTAAGGTGTGCCTTTAGCAAGTTTTCCAATAAATGTTTTTTCACGTTCTTTTCTAAATTCAGAAGAAGTAGAATATTGAACTAGAATCATATTATCTTTAAATAATTTAATATCTTTTCCGTATGGAAGCGAAAGATTAAAGAATGTAAATAATGGACTATATTCCAAGCCTTCAACTGCATTTCCTAAAATAAAAATTTTAATTTCATTGTTCATTCTATTACGTGCTACTGAGTCGAATATACCCATTAATATCATTCCTTCATTTGGTAAATAATAACGTTTTCCTTTTTCAATTGGGTACTCATCTAATATAATAGTAGAAATATTTTTATATGAACCTGATTTTAAATCTTGAGCTTCTGTCATTCGTTTGGCATAACCAAAAACTTCACCGTCACAATAAAATTTTCTATTTTTAGCTTTTAATTTATGATCCTTATATTTAGGCTGTAAATCTTCAAAGAAATCTTTTGGATTTTCAGGGCTTCCACCTTCAAATACGCTTTTTAATTCGTTTTCATAACGGCGCAAATACATAAAAGATTTTTTTCTTTTAATATATTCTTTTGTAACGTAGTCTTTAACTGAAAAGCTTTTACCATAACCGCGTTCTGTAATAATAACGTTAACAGGTATATTATAAGAAATAACTGTATCTAAAGTATAATAATTCATACAAACCTCTAAAATAAAAGGCCAAGTAAATAGAGTCAATATTTCGGTTACCACACCAAAAGGAAACGCTCTTCGCGCTGGATTATTCCTTTTTATAGAATATTGTTTACTCTAACACTCGGCCAGTTTATGAAAAATAAAGAACAAAAAACACGAAAAAGTTACACGTTCTTTATAGTTAAATTTTACATTAAAAAAATTAAAAAGTCAATAAAATAAAAAATTCAAAAATAAATCAAAAAATAATTCAAAAATTTTTTAAAATATTTTTTGAAAAAATATTGACAAGTAAAAATTTTATTAATAAAATAAATTTAACAAATCAAAGAGAGGAGAAAAGTTTATGAAAAATGAAGAATTAGAAGTACTAGTAAGAAATGGAAAGGAATGTAGCAACGAAATGATAAATGCTAAGTATGGATCAGAAGCTTACTATTTAGCAAAAGAAAAATTCAATTTAGTACTAAAAATTATGGACGAACTATTAAAAGTTGGAAAGGAGAAAAAGTAATATGGAAGAAAGTCTTTACTATAAAGAGTTACACGAAGCTCTATTAATTAAAAGTTTAAAACGATTAATTAAAGAACAGCCAGCAACTTGGAAATGGCGCGAAACTATAGAAGATACAATAGAATTATTGGAAGGTGAATAATGGAAAAAATAGTTTATCGTTCTCAACCTATAGGAAAAGAAAAAATAGTATTAGAATTAACAACTTTGAAGGAAGAGAAAAAAGAAGTAAAAACAATGATTTTAGAAGAAAGGAATAAATTACACAATAGGAATGATTCATATGATCAAGTGAGAATGATTTTAACAAATTTAGAAGAAAGAAATAATTTTGTTAATATGAAAGATCCATATTGGCAATGGTATTTTAAAATATGATTAAATTAAAAGATCTAAAAGTAGGAGATTTAATTTTATGGAATGAAAAAGAAGAATACATAAGAAAGATTGAAAATGAAAAAATATATATTTCTCACTTATGTGGTTACTCAATTCAAGAACTAAATAATTTTATAAAAATTAAATATATTAAAGGAAACTAAAAAATGATTAAAATAATAATTAATATAATAAAAGAAAAGCAAAAATTAAAATATTATAAAGTAAAATTAAGGAGAAAATAAAATTATGAAAATACTAAAGAAGATAATATATAGAGGTTGCCTAAAAGATTTAGTTTATTTTACAGGTGGAATAATTTTTATAAGTTTACCAGTAATGGCTAAATTTATAGCTGATTTTATAATTTGTAAGTTAGGAGTTTAAATTATGAATAAAGAAGAAATAAATTTACTTGAGGACATATTGAACGAAGAAGTTTGTTCTTGTATTGAAAATGGTTTTACTAAAGACCTTTTTATTGTTTTGAGAATAATGCAAAAGTTTAGTATGAAAAATTATTATCAAGATTCTGTTAATAAATATTTAGAGAAGTATGGAGTTTAAAATTATGAATAAAAATAGTAAGAGTGTAAAGCACGCTAAAGAGGTTTTAAAAAATTTAAACAAGCCCTTTTGTAATTGTTTACTTAAATATATTGAAGATTTAGAAACACAAATAGAAGAATTATTAGGAGAATAAATATGAATAAAGAAATTGAAAAATTAATTAAAATACAAGGAATACTAAATAAGAACATATATCATTTATGTATTGAAACCAATTTAGAAGATAAAGCAAATTGGTGTTTATATCAAGTGTTTAGTGATTTTGACAAATATATGAGCCCGGATAATCATGCAATATTAGATAGTGATAAAGACACAATAGATGAATTGATAAATTATTTAGAAAAGCACAATGGATTTAGTAGGAGATTTTAAAAAATGAATGAAGAAGAAAAGAAAGCAATAAAATATATTAAAAAAGAATTAAAAGATGAAAAGAAACATAATCCTAGTATCTATAAAGGACTTTTAGGATTATATGAAAATAATGAAATAGAAACAATTTTACATTTAATAGAAAAACAACAAAAAGAAATAGAATTTTATAAAATGCAAGAATTAGGATACATAGCAGGTTATGAAGATGGAAAAAGTCATAAACAAACAGCAGTAGCAATTAGAAATGAAAATGAACAATATGAGTTAATTCGAAGACACATAGAAAAATTAGAAGATGAATTAAAAGATTGTATTCATAAAGATAAAATAAGAAAATTAAAAGAGCTTGTACATAAAACATTAGATGATAATGGAATTACTAGGGGATATCAATTAACAATAGATAATTATTTTAAAAAATTATTAGGAGAATAAACAAATGAATATAAAAGAAATATTAAAATTATTAAATAAGCGCTATACATTTTTAGTAGAATGTGAAAAACAAATAGGCAATTTTTACAGATTCAAAGTAAGCTATGAAAATATAATAATATATGTAACGTATTCATTTTCAGAAATGTTAGATTCACAAAGTAATTATTTTGGATTATGTAAAAAAATAGAAAATAGTATAGTAGATTATTTTAGAAAGGGATAATATGATTAATTTAAATGAAGAAATAGTAAGTTTGGATAATATATTAAATATTGTAAAAAATGATAAAGAAAGTTATATTAGAATTAACTATTGTATAGAAGGAAAAATTATTCCTTATGATATTGATTATTCAGATGTCAAAGATGATCCAAACGAAGAAAAAACAAAATTAGAAAAAGATTACGATAAAATAAATAGAGTGTTAACTTCAGAATTTAATTCTATTTATGGTTTAACTCGTACATTTGAAGAAATAAATAAAGTATTAAATTCAAAAGAAAAAAATAAATTAACTTTGATAAAGGAATTAATGAAAAATGTTAAATTTTAATAAAGATTTATTAGAAATGGTATCTAACATACCTTTAAATATTCAAGTTTTTGAAAAGTCAGGTGGAAAATATACAATAGAAAATAATAAAGAAATAGAACAGCTTAGAAAAGAAAATAGAAAAAATTATTACGAAGGAAAAATAAGTACTAAAGATTATATTAAAGAAAACTATAGAATTTTAAATTTAGCTAAGATTTCAGAAGTAGTAATATTTTCTTCGACTCCCGAATTACCATTTTAGTTTTTAACGTTTTAACGTACAATAGCACGCCTTTATTACTAGGCGTTAAAGAAGTAAAATTTTAAGTAGCTATACTACAAATAGCAGAAAGAGGAAATTTATGGAAAATTTAGAAAATGAAGAAATGGAAAACACAACAGAATTAGCTTTAACAAACGTTCAAGATTTTGGAAGCTTGCAAATGTCAACAGATACTCAAGCAGATATTTTTACAAATATTAAAGACAAAAAACAAATATTTAATTTGAACTCTAACGTTGACTTCTTACTTAATGACTGCGTAGGCGAAAAAATTAGAGTAAAAGATGTATTAATTAAAAGATATTTAAAACCAATGGAAGAACCAATTATTAATCCTGAAACTGGAGAAATAGAAAAAGACAAAGTAATGACTATGTCAACAGTATTAGTAGATACTGAAGGCAAAAGTTATGCTACAGGATCTAAAGTTTTTGGAATTCAAATTATGCAATACTTGCAAATGTTTGCAAATAAGAACGGATTCGAACCTTTTGAAATAGAAATTATTAAAAAATCAATTAAGGGAAGTTCTAATAAGGCCTTAGGATTTGAGCTAGTTTAATACTAGCTCTTTCCTAAAGAAAGGATTTAATTTAAATGGAAAAAGTAATAGTATATCAAAATATTGAAGAAAGTACATACAATTATAATTTAGGAGAATTTGAGTTTTATTTTTCTTCTGAATTTAATCTTAATAGATATGATAAAAATGTAATAAACTTTATTAATACTGAAATTTATAAATTAAAAAATAAATATGATTTCAAAGATTTGAAAACTATACAAACTTTAAAGGTTGCTTTGTCTTTAACATATTATAAAGTAATAGAAAAAAGAGGTTTCAGAGTCTACAGGAAGGGAGAAAGAATAAATGAGTAAACAATACCCTATTAAATGGAGTCGAAAAGATTATTCTAGGCTTTCAAGTGCAATAAGACAATTTAATAAACAAATAAGTAGTCTAAAAGAAAAAAGCCCTTTTATTAGAGTTCCTGAAACTAAAATATATGCAGATATAAAATCTAATATTTATACTAGACGCGAACTAAATAGAACTATAAACTCTTTAAAAAAGTTTTCGGATTCAAAACAACAAGAACTTACAAAAACTAAAGGGGGGATTGAACTCACACGTTGGGAGAAATCCGAAATAAACAAGGCCAAGCTAAGGGCTGAAAGGAGATTAACAAAAGAAATGAAAACATTACAAGAAAAAGCAAGCTTTGGAACAGGAAACACAAGACTTAACGAAGTAAAAAGTACCTTAGAGAGTTACAAAAGATTAAATCAAAAAGATACTACTCCAGAAGATTATAAAAGAATCTCAAAGTCAATATTAAAACAAGGCGTAAGTGATTACGAAATGAAAAAGGCTACAATATTTCAAGAAAATTTTATAAAAGCATATTCTAAAATGGGTAGAGAAAAACTTGTAGATCTTGCTAAAAGTTTTAAAAATCCAATGGAATTCTGGGACTTTATAAAAGATTCTGAATTTGTAGATATTAATATCAGATACGACGAAGCTCAAGGACTTATACAATTTGGAGAAATGAGCGCTGACGAAAATTACATTTATGAATTATTAAAATTGGTAGATAAGGACGAAATAGAAGAAGTAGAAACTAAAGACATAATGGAGTTACTTAGAGATATAGACGAAGAGGAATAAATAATATGAAAAGATTTGTAGGAGATTTTGAAACAGCTACTTGGCTAAGTGATGAAACTTGGGTTTGGGCTTGGTGTGTAGCTGAAATAGGAAACGAAGCTAATATTAGACTTGGAAATAATATAGCTTCGTTTTTTGAGCTTTGTAAAAATGAAAATAATCCTATAGTCTATTTTCATAATTTAAAATTCGACGGAGAATTTATTATATCATACCTTTTAGAAGAAAACTACACTCCTATTATAGACAAAAAAGAACGTAAAGACAAAACTTTTACGTGCCTCATTTCTGATATAGGTACATTTTATTCTATAGAAATATATTTTGAAGTAAATAAAAAGAAAACTAAAAAAGTAACTATTTACGATTCATTAAAAATTATTCCAATGCCAGTAAAAGAAATTCCTAAAGCGTTTGGCCTTGATATTCAAAAGCTTGATTTAGATTATTTTGAGCCACGCGAAAAAGGCTCAAAGTTAAAAGAAAACGAAATAAAATATATAACAAACGACTGCTTAATTGTAGCCAAGGCTTTGAAGGTATTATTTGACCAGAAGCTGAATAAAATGACTCAAGGAAGTAACGCCCTACATAATTTCAAAGAATTAATTTCAATTAAAAGATTTGAACATTATTTTCCAGAAGTAAGTCCAGAAGCTGACGCAGATATTAGAAAAGCATATAAGCGGGGGGTTTACTTATTTAAACCCTGAATATGAAGAAAAAATAGTAGGCGAAGGCGTTGTTTTAGATGTAAATAGTTTATACCCTTCTGTTATGTATGAAAAATTATTACCTTATGGTGAACGGTGTATTTTTTGAAGGTGAGTATAAACAAGATAATATTTATCCTTTATATATTCAAAGTTTAACGTGTAGTTTTGAAATAAAAGAAAATAAAATTCCTACTATTCAGTTAAAGGCCAAGGATTATAAGTGGGAGTTTATGCCCAATGAATATTTAACCTCTTCTAAAGGTTTAATAGTAAATTTAGTATTATCTAATATAGATTTAAAACTCTTTTTAGAAAATTATAAAGTTTATGATTTAAAATATTTAAATGGTTGGAAGTTTAAAGGAATAAAAGGAATATTTAAAAAATATATTGATAAATGGATTAAAGTTAAAAATGAATCCACAATAAACGGAAACAAAGGAATGCGAACGCTTGCCAAATTAATGCTCAATTCTTTATATGGAAAATTTGCAACTAACTTAGATAATAAAATTAAAGTACCTTTTTTAGATGAGGACGGAGTAACAAGGTACATTATAAAAGAAGGAAACGAAAAGAAAACTATTTACGTTCCAATGCGGAGTATTCATTACTGCATACGCTAGAGAAAAAACAATAAGGACAAGTCAGGCAATTAAAGAATATTCTATAAGAAAGTATGGTCGTGATCTATATTGTTATAGTGATACGGATTCAATTCATACCCTACTAAATATAGAAGAATTAAAACAGTTTTGTGATATAGACCCAGTAAAACTTGGAGCTTGGAAACACGAAAGTAGTTTTACTGAAGCAAAATTTGTTCGTCAAAAATGCTATGTAGAAAAATTTGAAAACGAATATAATGTAACCTGCGCAGGCCTTCCTAAAAGGTGTATGTACAAAAAAGAAAAAAATAGTAATATTTTATATTATAAAGAATACGAACTCCAGAAAAACGGAGAATTTAAAGAAGTAGAACGAGAGTTTAATATAAATGATTTTAAAGTAGGCTTTACTTGTACAGGAAAACTCACTTATAAGCACGTAAAAGGTGGAGTTCTTTTAGTTCCTACTGAATTTACTTTAAAGAAAAATATTTCTTTATTTTTAAAGTAATGTTATAATGAAGAAAAAAGAAAGAAGGATTTAATATTATGTTAGAATCTCATTTAAAAGTTTTATTAGATACTAAATATTTTAAACTTTTACTTGTATTTATTGCCTTTGATATTTTCTTTGGACTTCTACGTGCAATTAAAGAAAGAAAATTTAATTCTTGTATAGGAATTAACGGACTTATAAGAAAAACAGGTATGATAGCATCCGTTTGTTTTTTATTCGTAATAGATAGAATTTTAAATTTTAATTTTATAGGATTTATTCCTCAAATTATTCGTTCATCAGTTAAAATAGAATGTATAGGAGTCGGCGCTTTATTTTCTATTTTATTTATAGTTTTTGAGTCGCTTAGCATTTTAAAAAATATGTATCTTTGCAATTTACCAATACCAAAAAAATTAAATGATTATTTATCAAAAGTACTAAAAGAATTTACAGAAGAAATTAAAGAAGAGGAGAAAAAGTAATATGGAAACAAGTCAAAATGGAATTAATTTAATAAAAAAATGGGAAGGTTGTTATTTAGTAGCTTACCTTTGCCCTGCTGGAGTATGGACTATAGGCTACGGCACTACTAACTCAGATTTTAATATCACCAACACAAGAATTAAACAAGGATTAATTATTAGTGAGTCAGTAGCTGAAAACTGGCTTAAAAAGTCAGTAAAACAAAAATATGAACCATTAGTTAATAAATATCAAAAAGTATATAATTTTAATCAAAATGAATATGACGCTTTGATTTCATTTTGTTATAATATAGGTTCAATTGACCAGCTTACAAAAAATGGAAAGAGAAACAGAGAAGAAATAAAAGCGCATTTTCTTTCATATTGTAACGCAGGCGGAAAACAATTACAAGGTCTATTAAATAGAAGAAAAGAAGAGCTAGCGTTATTTTCAAAAGGTGCAAATGCATCTTCAGAGGATATAGACAAGATAGCTAGAGATGTAATAGCTGGAAAATATGGAAACGGAGAAGATAGAAAAAAAGCTTTAGGAGAACTTTACGCTGTAGTTCAAAAAAGAGTTAACGAGATTTTAAAAGGAAGTAATTCTTCTATTTATTATACTGTAGTAAAAGGCGATAATTTAACAAAGATAGCTAAAAAGTATGGAGTTACAATAAAATATTTAAAAGATTTAAATAATATTAAAAATGCTAACTTAATCTATGTAGGCCAAAAAATCAAAATAAAGTAGGTGATAGAATGAAAACTATTTTAATGATAATACTTGCTATTATTACTATAATTTTTGTTATTATTGATTTTAGTGTAATTATTAATTATGATGAACAAGAAGAAATTGAAGAAATTATATCAAAAATAATAGAAAGAGATGAGGAAAAGAAAAATGGCAGAAGTCACAATTAATAATTCTCCTGTACATTCAGATACAATATTAACAGCGGTATATAACGAAACAGGCCCAAACTGGGCAAGATTTCATACAGGAACAGACTTTGCACCTTATGGAACTACACCGCCAAGACCAACTCTTTATTCTGTATGTACAGGAACTGTAGAAAACGTAATACATTATACAGGTTCTGAAGCTTTAGGAAATCAAGTTATAATTAAAGATAGTGTCACAAATAACTACTGGCGATATTGTCATTTAACGCAAATTTTAGTTACAGCTGGTGCTAATGTAACAACAGCTACAGCAGTAGGAGTTATGGGAGATACTGGAAACGTAACTGGGGTTCATTTACATTTGGAATATTCAAGCGTCAGTTATTGGGATTCAACATATACTTATTTTTTAAATCCATCAGAAGCTTTAGGAATTCCTAATGTAAGAGGAACTATAGTACACTATGACGGGTCTATTCCACCTGAACCACCAACTGAAAGAGAAAAAGGTTTTAAATGGTGGATTTTTACAAAGTCAATTAAACAAAGAAGAAACTTGGCTAGATTAAATTGACATAAAAATTAAAATAAAATATAATAGAAAGGAAGTAAGAATATGAAAAACGAAGAATTTAAGAAAGTAATAGAAGGAATTCAAGGCAAGCTTGGAAAAGAATCTTCTGGCGTTATTGCCGACGATTTAGCTACTTTAATTTCAGATAATATAACAATGAATAAAACGATCACTTCAAAAGACGATATTATAAAAGAAAAAGAAGAACTTAATCAGAAGCTAGTTTTCGCTAATTCCTCACTATTGCAAAAAGTAGGCGTTCCAGCTGAAACCGATGAAAAGAAAATTCCAACTAATAAAAAAGAAGATAAAGAAGAAGAAATTTCTTGGAAGGACTGCTTTGACGAAAAAGGAAATTTCAAGAGATAAATTTTAATTAGAAAGGAATTTAAAATTATGTTACCACAAGGATTAAAAAATTCATTAAACAAAATCAGACAAATTTCAAGCGACATCTATCACCAATACATACCAATACTAGAAGATGACACAGACATTTCAACTTTGGCTACTCCAGTACTTACAGTTCCTGAAGTATATAATGAGTTCTGTAACGCTTTAATTAACAGAATAGTATATACTCAAATAGCTACTAAAACATTTAATAACCCTTTAAGAGGATTAGAAGGAAATGTTATGCCACTAGGTTATGCTGGACAAGAAATTTATGTAAATCCAGCAAAAGGACGTCAATACAATGTAAACGACTTCGCAGGAATTCTTCAAAAATATGAAGCAGATGTTAAAGTTCAATACTTGATTAAAAATATGGATATTCAATACCCTTTAACTGTTGTTAGAACTAAATTAAAAGAAGCTTTTGTTTCTTGGGATTCTTTGGATTCTTTCATTACAGGATTAACTAATTCATTATATAATGGAATGTATATAGATGAATTCAAATGGACTAAAGCTTTAGTTTCAAGTGCTTACAAAGGAAATTTAGTACAAGTAGAAACAGTATCAAGCCCACTTACAAGCGCTGATACAGCAAAAGCCTTTACAAAGAAAGCTAGAGAATTATTCTTAAACTTCCAAATGCCTTCTACTTCTTACAATGCTTGGTCAAAAGTAGGCGGTTCTGGAAGCCCTGTTACAACTTGGACAAACCCAGAAGATATAGTAATACTAATTAGAAATGATATTAGAGCACATTTAGACGTTGAAGTTTTGGCTAATGCTTTCCAAATTGATAAAGCAACATTAATGGGCAATATCTACCCAGTAGATAACTTTAACGTATATGATGACGAAGGAACACAAATCTTTGACGGTTCTAACCTATTCGCTTTAATTGCAGATAGAAATTGGTTCAAGATTAAACCTATTGATCAATTTATGGAAAATGGGTATAACGCCAATAACAGAGCTATGCAATATTATCTAAATAATATTAAAATGTATGAATTTTCATTGTTCGCTAACGCTGTAGCATTCGCAACTGCTGAAGCTACAGTAAATCCTACACAAATTAAATTCAAGAAAAACGGAGAATATATTACTACTTTAGCTGTAGGTGATACTGATGTAGATGTTGAAGTAGAAACAGTACCTTATTCAGCTAACGCTTCTATAACTTATGCTTCAAGCGCTACTACATACGCTGAAGTTGCTAAAAAGAATTCTAATAATAAACTTATTACAATTCACGGAAAAGCTGACGGTTCATCAAATATTACTGGAACTGTTGGAGAAGTTTCAGGAACTTTAGCAGTAACTGTAGATGTTACTTAATTAATAATTACCTCCTACAATATAACCTAGGAAGGAAAGCTTAGGCCTTCCTTCCTATTTTTAATATAAGAAAGGAATTTAAAATTATGGTTATAGCACCAAATACAACGATTAAGTTTGTTAATGTTCCTATAGAAATAGATAATAAAAATCAAATAAATTTTGCTTCTAAACAAGCTCAGCTAAATTACTTTAATTCAATACCAAATATTATAACAATTACTGGCTGTACTTATCAAAGAAAAGACGGTTACGTCCGAGTTCCTAGGTCTTTTGATACGTTACAAACATATAACTATTGTTTTTATCAAAATACTTCTTATAGTGAAAAATGGTTCTTTGCTTTTGTTGAACGTTTAGAGTTTTCTAGTACAGATATGACTTATGTCTATATTAAAACTGACGTTTGGCAAACTTATATGTTCGATATAACTTTAAAGAAAAGTTTTGTAGAGCGTGAACACGTAAATGACGATACAATAGGGTCTAATACAATTCCAGAAAATTTAGAAACAGGAGAATATATAGTAAATTCTAAAGAATATGATACTTCTTTAGATAGTTTAGTCTATGTTATTCAATGTACTGAATGGTCTACTACTTCAGATAATCCACCACTTGCTTTTAATTATGGTGGAATATTCTACGCAGGTGGAGCCTATGTTTGTGATACAATTATACAAGTAACTAATATCTTACAAGCTTTCGCAAATAGAGGAAAAAGTGACGCCGTTTATAATGTTTATATGATACCTTCTAGTATAATTAGTAGAGATCCAGATCCTAATGTTTTAAAATTCCCAGGTCAAACTGATCCTATTACTTTAACAAAAACAATAAATAAAGTTACCACATTAAACGGATATACACCCGTTAATAATAAGGTAAAATGTTTTCCTTATAATTATATGGTTATTTCTAATAATAATGGTTCTAGCAATATTTTACACTATGAACGTTTTAGTGGTTCTACTTGCAATTTTACAATAAAAGGAGTTCCTACTGTTGGTGGATCAGTTAAATTAATTCCTACTAATTATGATACTAACAACGATGAAGAAGAGGGATTACTTGCTGGTAAATTTCCTACTCTTAACTGGGCTAATGATGAATTTATAAACTGGCTTACTCAAAATAGCGTAAATATAGGCTTAGGCGTTGCTTCAAGTGGAGTAACTTTACTTGGCGGTTTAGGAATGATGGCAACAGGAGCAGGATCATTAGCTGGTGCAGGTTCTGTTGTAAGTGGAGCTCTAGGAATAGCAAATACTTTAGGAGCTGTTTATCAACATAGTTTTCAACCAAATAGCGCAAGAGGAAACGTAAACGGAGGAGATATAAATGTATGTAGTAATAAAAACGGATTTTCTTTTTATCATTATTCTATAAAAGCTGAATACGCTCAAGTAATAGACAATTATTTTACTATGTATGGTTATAAAGTAAATAGATTAAAAATTCCAAACGTTACAGGAAGGACTAACTGGAACTATGTTAAAACTTTAGAATGTAATATTACAGGATCACTTCCAGAAACAGCTGTGGAAGAATTGAAATCTATATTTAATAACGGTGTTACTTTCTGGCATAATCCTACAACTTTTTTAGATTATTCTCAAACAAATAGTATTGTTACTTAATTTTATGATACAATATAATTAGAAAAATTAAGAAAGGAGTATAAAATATGGCAAAAAATAAAAAGCCAGTCTTAAGAACTGCTAACTCTCAATTTATAGAAAATGAAGCTTTGAATAGTTTAACTTTTGACTTCTATCAAAGATGTTTTAAAAAACTTTGTCTTTCTATGTTTGAATGGGTTAATTTGCCAAGTGGTATGGATTCAAGATTTTTAGAAGAAGTTTTATACTATAATGGCCTTGCTTCTTTTTTATATTCTGAAACCTACGGTTTTATTAATACAGCTACTACACCTTCTGGAAATCTTAATATC
Source organism: Bacilli bacterium (assembly GCA_045634565.1). Taxonomy (GTDB): domain Bacteria; phylum Bacillota_I; class Bacilli_A; order RF39; family UBA660; genus UMGS1613. The sequence goes on along the minus strand of JAZRAM010000125.1, from coordinate 3,707 downwards.
TATGGACTTCCAGTAAGTGTAAATTGCTTTAGTTACGGATTTTCAGAAATAAGAGATCTTTATACAGGACTAGCCAATAAAGAAGCTAAAAAAACAGACTGTATTTTAGTATTCAATTGTCAAGATAGAGAATCAACTTTTTCTTCTATGGAATTATTCGCTTACAGAATGTACAAGGCCGAACGTTCTTCTGATATTAATATTAATTCAACTAAAAGCCCAATAGTTATATTAGCTGACGAAAAAACAAAAGTTTCAATGGTTAACGCTTACGCTCAATATGACGGAAATCAGCCAGTTATTGTTGGAAAAAAAGGACAATTTAACCTAAATGATATTACTTCAATTAATACAAAGGCCGAATTTATAGCGGACAAATTACAAGACTATAAAAAAGGAATCTGGAACGAACTATTAACATTTTTAGGAATAAATAACCTAAATGAGAAAAAAGAAAGAATGGTTACAGAAGAAACTAACCAAAATAATGAAGTAATTAACCTTAATCTTCAAAGTTTTCTTATTCCACGTAAAAAAGCTTGCAAGCAATTTAACGAGCTTTTCGGAGAAAATATTGACGTTAGAGTTCGCTCAGATTTAACAAACGTAATTAAAAGAGTAGAAAGTATAGTAAACGACTATACCCCTGAATTAATAACGGAAGGGGGCGCCAATTATGATAACTGAAAATTATACAATGACTTTATACGAAATAATAAATAATTTTTATACACGTTCAGAAGTAGAAGAATGGTTTAAAGATTATCAGCTTTCGGATTTTCTAACTACAGAACAAATTGAAACTATTACAAATAATGGTCTTTGGAGTAAAGATAAACTAGCTAAGAAAATAGTTGACCATTTTCTAATGGAACAAATAGGCTTCGAAACTATGGGACTTTTTAGACAAAGAGTTAAAATTACTATGCAAGAGATAATGGAAAGTAAACTTCCTTTAATATACTCTCGTGCTATTGAATATGATCCATTAGTTAACGTAGACTATACTGAAACATTAAATAGAGGCGTTACTTCTTCAGGTCAAAACTCAGGAACTGCTTCAAATACTTCAGGCTCTTCTGGTTTATCTGTAGATTCTGATACACCTCAAGGCCAAATTTCAAAAGCTAATATTTTAGCTGGAAATTATGCTTCTAACACTTCAGCAACTGAAGGAACCGCTACTTCTTCAACTACTACTTCTGGTTCCGCTTCTAATACTCAAGAAGAAGCTTATACTAAAAGAGTAAAAGGAAACTCTGGAGTTTCAGCTACTGCTCAAAAAATGGTTGAACAATTCAGAGAAAATATAAGGGCGATAGATTACGAAATAATTAAAGAACTTGAGCCTTTATTTATGATAATATATTAATAGAAAGGAAAATAAAAATATGAGTGAAATTACAAATAACCCAGCAGTGCCTACTCAAATAGTAGGAAGTGTTAAATTTCCAAATTTTATAACAAATTTAGGGATTATTCCTACTTCTTATAAAGATTCAATGAGTTATTACGAATGTTTAGCTTGGCTATGTAAATTTTTAGAAGAAACTGTTCTTCCTACAGTTAACCAAAATGGACAGGCTACAGAAGAACTTCAAGCTTTATATGTTGAACTTAATTCTTACGTTTCAAATTATTTTGATAATTTAGATGTACAAGAAGAAATTAATAATAAATTAGATGATATGGTAGAAGACGGAACTTTACAAGAAATAATAGCCGAATATTTAAACGCTAACGCGATTTGGTGTTTTGATAGTGTATCAGAAATGAAAAGTGCTAGTAATTTGATAAATGGTAGTTTCGCTAAAACAACAGGATATTATTCAAATAATGATGGTGGAGCAGCTCAATATTATATCAGAACAAAAACAGAAAATGATGTTATTGACTATGGGTCAATATTACAAATGGATAATGAAAATTTGGTAGCAGTATTAATAAATAAATTTACAATTAATGTTAAACAATTTGGAGCAAAAGGTGACGGAGAAACAGACGACACAGCAAAAATACAAAATGCTGTTAATATTGGTACTTCAATTTTTATTCCTGATGGTTCATACTTAATAACTGAAGCTATATATTTAAAATCAAATAAAAATATAAAAGGTAGTAATAATTCTTCTATTATATCTAATGAAGAAACAATATGTTTTACAAATAACAGGACAGAAAATGTAACAAACATTGTTTTTGATTCTTTAAATTTTATAGGTAATTGTATTAATGATCCAGACATCACACATTATCCAAAAAGGGAAAGAACTTTAAAAAATGAATCATATAATGGCTTAACATCAGCAGTTGTTATGAAAGGTACATTATATAAAAGAGAAACTATAGGCTTTAGTTGTGAGAATATAACAGTAAAAAATTGTAACATATATGATACGTACGGTTTGCCAGTTAATTTTCTAGGTATCAAGAATTTAAAATATATTAATAATACAATAGTAAATTGCATGGATTCAGGCTTTGTTGATTGTGAAAATTTATTGATAGACAATAACTTTGTAGAAAAATCAGCTGACAATGGACTTTCAATTAGTTCGGGTTGTAATAATGTAATTTGCACTAATAATATTATTAATTATTCAGCAATTGCTGGTATTTGGTGTTCAGGTTGGAAAGTAGACGAAGTTATGTATTATGGACCAAAAAATGTAACAATAGCAAATAATGTTATTAAAAATAGTGGACGTTCAGGAGTTCTTGCTAAATGGGTTGTAGAAAATATAACAATTGATAATAATTTGATTGACACCTGTCTTTTAAATTACAAAGATTTGACTACAGATAATGCAGACGGAGGAGCAGGTGTTATGGTTATGGGTTGGTCAGGAACTACTCTATATCAAGGTGAAACAATATCTGTTACTGAATTTTCAAAAAATATTACAATATCTAATAATAAAATTTTAAATTGTGTAAGAGATGGCATATACGGTGAACGATTAAAAAATCTAGAAATATTAAATAATAATTTTACAAACTGCGGAGCTAAAAAACATCAAGACGGAACAACAGACATTGCAACATCTGAAACAAAATACAGAAATCTAATTTATTTAGCTAATTTTGACATTACAATAGATAGTAAAACTTCAATTATTGGAAATACATATAATGACACAAGAGATGACGCAAATAGTTTTGATTATATTTATAATAAATACGTGTTTTCACAATACTTAAATGTATTTGTTAAAAATAATTTATTTTTTGTATATGATGATTCAAAAGTTTATACTTACGGAAATATTACAGACTCTTTAAAATTTGACGACATACTAACAGATAAAAAAGCTACAGGTTTTATTGCATTGCCTGATACAATTACAACTGTCCAGGGATTATATGATTATTTTCATTCAGATAATTTGTTTGAATATAAATATCAAAATACTTATTTTATAAGACTTTCTAACACATTACTTGGAAATTTAGTTGGTTTTTCTGGCTCTTCAGGTTTTGGTTGTGTTTATAGATTCAACAACAATCTACTTATGCTTTCAATATTTTTACCTACCTCAGGTTTAATATATACCTGTAGAATTAATCAAGGCACAGTTGATAATGTTCACAAATACACAGGAACTAGCGTTACTATTGAATAGTTCCACGTGAAACATTTAGCAATATGTTGTTATGTTAACTATATTATGTTAAGTTAATAAGTACTGCGTATTGATAGCACCGCT
>JAZRAM010000124.1:0-1506 GCA_045634565.1 Bacilli bacterium | reverse complement strand
TAAATAATCACACCAGTTTTTAAATTGCTAATTATTTCTTCGCTTTCTTCATCTGTTGCATTAACATTTTCTAAATGTAAATCAGCACATTTCGTAAAGCCTGTTAAGTTATTTAATGCTACTACTTGAAAGCAAGGTTTACCTACTATTGTGTTATATCCTGTACGACTAACAATTTTAGGTCTTGTAATAATTAAGAATGGATGTTGACATTGATATATAGAAGTATCATTTGTGCTTATATTTCCAATTTCGGTATTTTTAAATGTAAAATTATAAGACCCAAAACTATCTAAAACATCTCCCATTAAACCTTTGTTATTACTGCTTGAAATCTTTGTTGTATTTTGTTTAGTAGTTGTTCGTTTACCTTTGCTATTTACTTTAGTTGTTTCTTTACTTGTTGTTGTTATATTAGGTCTACTAGAGTTAATGGTAGTTAAAATATCTAAACCTAATTTCATACCATTTAGTGCTATTTCAGTATTGTTTTCTTTAGAGATAGGTATTTCAAAACCAAAATCACTAGAACTTGTATATAAAACTGTCTTATTTGTTGAACTTTCTGTTCTTATCAATTCACAAGTTACTTTACTATTGATAAAGTCAAGATAGTATAAAATATTTATTTCTTTATTTAAAAATAAAGTAGGGTCTAGTTCAATAATTCCTATATATGGTAAATAAAGATTATATTTCGTATAAGGACTATAATCTAAAAAATTATTAAAATGATTGGCTAACGTAAATGAACCCATATTATAAGTTATTTTTGTAGGGTCATATAATAAACCTTTCATATTGTAAGTGCTTAATACTCCATTATATGTATAACCCCAAGTGAATTTTTTATTTCCTTTAATATATACTTCTTCAGAAGAATTATTTTTATATGGTATATTGCAAGGGAAAATTTTTAAAGATAAAATATAAGAAGCAACATCAATAAAAATATTAGTCCAACTACTTACTTCTATGGCGATAACTTGTAATGATTTTATAAATCTAAAAGGTATAGGTATTTCTGCTCCGTGACTCGGGTCAAACATTTGTTCGTAAGGTAAAACATAATGAGTTACATTATTTCCAATAGGTAGATTTGTTACACTAGGTATAACATTACCATTTTCTGCTACTTCAGTACCCGATGTTGGTTGTTGTGATGAATCAGTAATATCATTATCTCTTGTTTGAACTACACTAAATAATATATTACCACTATTACTTGAACTACTATCCAGACTTATATTTTGACCGGTAGGGGGTGTTATTTTTATTATTTCAGTTTCACTTTCATTGTTAACTTCTTGTGAAATAATAGGGTCTTCTATATAATCATTGTTATATGTACTATCAGCACAGCGTTCTATCAAAGCAGTATTACTTAAAATACTATCTTCAAAACTATACAATACATCAACGCTTAATCTAATCAACCACAAATCGTTCTTAACACTAACCATATCAGTTAAAAAATAATATCTTTCAAAATTAGGTATATAAGCA
>JAZRAM010000123.1:0-2132 GCA_045634565.1 Bacilli bacterium | reverse complement strand
GATATAAAATATATTGATGAAAATGGTAATGAATATTGGCTAGCAAGAGAATTGATGGAGGTGTTAGAATATTCTTTATGGCAAAACTTTCATAAAACTATTAAAATAGCTATGAAGAACTGTAATAATAGCAATTATGATATTTCTTATCATTTTATTGATGCCAATAAAATGATAAAATTAGCTAAAAATGCCATAAGAAAAATACAAGATTATAAATTATCAAGATATGCTTGTTATTTGATAGTGTTAAATTGTGATCCTAGAAAGAAAATAATTGCTTTGGCTAAAACTTACTTTGCTATTCAAGCAAGAAAACAAGAACTCTCTGAAAAGGAATATAATGAATTAACAGAAGATGAGAAAAGATTATATAGAAGAAACCAAGCAAGGAAAGGTAATTATAATTTGAATCAAACCGCTGTAAAAAGTGGAGTAAAAGATTTAGCTAGATTTCATAATGCTGGATATAAAGGCCTTTATAACGGTGAAACAGCAGATGATATTTTTAAAAGAAAGAAACTAAGATATAGAGAAGATATATTGGATAATATGGGGAGTGAAGAACTTGCTGATAATATTTTTCGAATTGCTCAAACAGATGCTAAATTAAAAAGAGATAATGTAGATAATGAATATACTGCAAATTCTGTCCACTTCGAAGTAGGAAAGGAAGTAAGAAATAGTATTAAAAGATTAGGTGGAATAATGCCAGAGGATTTACCAACACCAGATAAAAGTTTAAAAGGGTTAGAAACAAAGAACAAAAAACTAAAGGAATAAGTAAAACTTATGATATAATAATAATAGGAGATGATTGTTACTATGTTTATTGATGAAAATCTTATTCAAAGAAATCAAGATATTATAAATTTTTTTAATGCTGATGCAATGTTTGATGAATTGCATAAATTCATGGAAAAGTATGATTACGATTATATATTTAATAGAGACTTTAATTCAGATGAAGACTTAATACTAAATTATTGTATTAGATCACACATTGTTAAACTGGCAATGGATGCATGTGAACATTATAGTAAAGCAATATTAATCAAAAATGGATCAAGTTGGGATGAAATGAAAAGTGTAGGTCATAACTTATTAAAAGCATATGATTTGTTTGACAATGAAGATAAAAATATAATAAAGAATTCAATATTTTTCAAAAATAGCCCAACAAATGAAATTTCATTTGATTATACAAATACAATGAAAATATATATTAATGATGAATTAAAAACTAAAAAATTGGATAATGTTTCCTTTGAAGAAATACTATTATCGTTTTCATCTGAAAGAGTGCTACCCAATATAAAATCTAGGTATCCTGGTCAAGCAATGGTAGATTATGATGAAAAATTTGTTGTAGCATATGCATATATTTTACACGAGTTGTGTTACAAGTATAAAAATAAAAGAGAATTTTTTGAAAATAAAAACAATTTAACAAAATAAAAATGGAACTGCATTTTATAAAAATTGCAGTTTTTTCTTTATTTAAATTCGTGTGCATAAACGTATGTCACCACATGGTGATTTTGATCATTTAGGTAGTAGTAATAATTTGGTTAATAATTTTAAAGTAAAAAAGGTTATTTTCAATAAAGATGATTACAATGAGTTAGAATTAAATCTTATAAAATTATTAAAACAAAAGAATATTCCATATTATAAAAATATAAGAGAAATAAATATAGATAATAATAAATTATATTTTTTAGATAGTGAATTATATAACAATGAAAATGATAATAGTAATATTATTTACACTGAACTAAATAATTATAAATTACTTTTTATGGGAGATGCTGGAACAAAAGTAGAAAAAGATATATTAGAAAAGTATAATTTAAAAAATATAGATGTTTTAAAGGTAGGACATCATGGTAGTAAAACAAGTAGCAGTAAAGAATTTATTGAAGAATTAAAACCTAAATATTCCATTATTAGTGTAGGTAAGAACAATAGATATGGACATCCAAATGATAGTGTATTAGAAAATCTAACGAATTCAAAAATATATAGAACAGATAAAGATAGGAGTGTTATGTTTAGAATTAAGAATGATAGTTTGAAATTTAAAACTTGTAAAGGCTAGAGAGATGAAAAATGAATTATTATAATGAAAT
>JAZRAM010000122.1:0-13664 GCA_045634565.1 Bacilli bacterium | reverse complement strand
AAAATTAGTAAAATATTTATAATTCTTCCATTTTATGCATTAAAAACAATGTTTCGTACATATTATATAGATTTTATTCATAATTAAATTATAATAATTAAACTTGATTTAATTGACAAGTAGTCTCTAAAAATTGTATGATTGTATTGTAAGGACAATTAAATTAATGATTGGGGGAATTTATAATGGAACAAAAAAATTTAAATATGACGGGCTTTGCTTCTCAAGATAAGCCTTGGTTAAAATATTATACAGATGAACAAATAAGTGAAATAGCGCCTAAAATGACAGTATACGAGTGTATGTATGCTAATAACAAAGATCATTTAGATGATATTGCTTTTGAATATTATGGAAACAAAATAACTTATAGAAATTTATTTAGTAATATTGATAAGGCTCAAAAATCATTTGAAGAAATGGGTGTAAAAAAAGGGGATATTGTAACTATATGCTCAATTACAACACCAGAAATAATATATTCGTTTTATGCGTTAAATAAAATTGGTGCAATATCAAATATGATTGATGTTAGATACACAAAGCAAGCTATAGAAGAATTTTTAAATGAAGTAGAATCAAAATATTTTATAACATTAGATATATGTTATCCAAAAATTGAGGATATTTTAGAAAAAACAAAAGTAGAAAAAACAATATTAGTTTCTCCAATTAATTCTATACCGAAATTATTAAAGGTAGGAGCAAAAATTTCTGATTTTGTAAAAGGTAAAAAATTATCAATACCTTATTCTGAAAGTATAATTGATTGGAATAATTTTATTTATGATAAGGATATAACTAATGCAAATTCTGTTTCTTTTGATGAAAATCAACCTGTAGCAATTGTTCACACAGGTGGAACAACTGGAATTCCTAAAGGAGTTTTATTATCAAATGAAAATTTTGTAAATGCAGCTATACAAATAAAAAATTCATCAGTTAAAGCTGATAGAAATTATAAATTTTTAAATATAATGCCACCATTTATAGCATATGGAATAGTTTTGGGATTGAATACACCAATTACTTTAGGATGGAATACAACAATAATTCCACAGTTTGATGCAAATAAATTTGATGAATTATTAATGAAACATAAGCCAAATGGAATAATGGGAGTACCTGCTTATTGGGAAACAGTGATGAAATCTAAAAAAATGCAAACTGAAGATTTATCGTACATAAAAAATATATTATTGGGTGGAGATAGAATCAAACCTGAGTTTGAAAAAAGATTAAACAATTACTTATTAGAACATAATTGTGATGCTGGTGTTGGTAAAGGATATAGTATGACTGAAGCTAGTGCTTGTGCAACTTTTTCAACAAAAGAAGCAAATGAACTAGATAGTGTTGGAATACCATTAACTAAAACTGTTATTTCAATTTTTGAACCTGGAACTACTAAAGAATTACCATACAATGAGGTTGGGGAGATATGTATTAAAACTCCAACAATGATGTTAAAATATTTTGGGAAAGAAGATGAAACTAATAAAGTTAAAGTTATGCATGATGATGGTTATTGGATTCATTCTGGAGATTTAGGTTATATAAATGAAAACGGAATTTTATTTGTAAAGGATAGAATTAAAAGAATGATAATTAGAAGTGGATTTAAAGTATTTCCTTCTGAAATTGAAAATTTATTTATTAAACATCCTTATGTTGAATCGTGCGCTGTAGTGGGGATTCCAGATGAAGTAGATGTAACTGCTCCTAAAGCATGTGTAGTTTTAAAAGAAGAGTATAGAAATCAATCAGAAGAAACTCAAGCACAATTATTAGATATGTTTGAAAATAGTACATTACCACCATATTTTAAACCTATAAAATTTGACTTTAGAGATAAATTACCATTAACTGATATAGGTAAAGTAGATTTTGTTTCATTACAGGAAGAAGAAAAAAATAAAGTATTAACATTGAAAAGGCAATAGTGATTATTGCTTTTTTATTGTAATAATGTTATTATTAATATAGATTATAAAGTAGGAATAGAATAGGAGTGATGCTTTGTGCAAATTAATAATTATATATTTTTTTCAATAGCTGGATTAATAAATTTAATTTTATTAATGATTATATTTTTTTCAAAGAAAAGAAAAAATTTGTTTGAAAACAATATTTATATACTGTTAATGTTTTGTACTTTATTTGGAATAATTAATGAAATAGTAATGGTTTATTGTGTTCCTTTTTTAGAATTACATTTATTTATCAAAGAATTTGTTGCAAAATTATTTTTAGTTATAACTGAAGGGTGGATTTTTCTATTATGCTTATACACGGCAATTGTTTCGAATAATTTAGTAGATAAGAAAACTATAAATCTAAAAAAACAAGTGTTTTTATTAACTATATTATATTGTGTTTTGGCAATTATAACTTGCTGTTTACCTATTGAATATGCATATAACGATACAGGTACATCTTGGCTTTATACTTATGGACCTAGTACAAAATTAGTTTTTGTAACAGCAATTATTTTTATTGGTATAAGTTTGTTATATATTTTTAAAACAAAGAATAAAACAAGAAAATTTATACCTGTATATGTTTATACTGTTTTAAGTATCATAGTAAGTTTTATTCAACAAATTGATCCTAATTTACTAATGATTAGTTTTATGGAAACTGTAATTATTTTATTAATGTATTTCACAATAGAAAACCCAGATGTAAAAATGGTAAATGAATTAGAATATGCTAAAAATATGGCTGAAAAAGCAAATAGAGCTAAAAGCGATTTCTTAAGTAGTATGTCTCATGAGATTAGAACACCTTTAAATGCTATTGTAGGTTTATCAGAATGTATTAAAAATAGTGATGATATAGAAGAGATACATGAAGATGCTAACGATGTTGTAATGGCTTCAAATAACTTACTTGAAATAGTAAATGGAATACTTGATATAAGTAAAATAGAAGCAGATAAAATGGAAATAATAGAGTCTAATTATAATCCTTTAGAGGTATTAAAAGATTTAACTACACTTGCCGAAACTAGAATCGGCGAAAAGGAAATAGAGCTTAGATGTAATTTTGCTGAAGATTTACCTAATTCTTTATATGGTGATCAAGGTAAATTAAAACAAATAATAACTAATATGTTATCTAATGCAGTTAAATATACAGAAAAAGGGCATATAGATTTTAATGTTTCTTGTATTAACGAAAAAGATAAATGTAAATTACAAATAATAATATCTGATACTGGTAGAGGAATTAAACCTGAACAAATGGATACAATCTTTAATAAATTTGAAAGATCCGAAGAGGATAAAAACTCTACTATAGAAGGTACAGGTTTAGGACTTGCTATAACTAAATCTTTAGTTGAAATGATGGGTGGAAAAATATTAGTGCATTCAACATATGGAGAAGGTTCTAAATTTACAGTATTTTTAGAACAAAAATATTCTAAAGATGAAGAAACTATAAAAGTAATTAAAGATGAAAAAGTGAGTTATAGTGATAAGAAAGTATTAATAGTTGATGATAATAAATTAAATATTAAAGTAGCTAGTAAAATACTGAGTGAATTCGAACTTAATATAGATAGCTGTGATAGTGGATTTAATGCTATTGAAAAAATAGAGAATAATGAACACTATGATATTATATTTATGGATATAATGATGCCTAAAATGAGTGGAGTAGAAACATTAAAGAAATTAAAACAAATAGATAACTTTAATACTCCAGTAGTAGCACTTACAGCAGATGCTATGGAAGGTAAATCTACTAAATACATAGAGGTAGGATTTAATGATTATTTATCTAAACCAATAAATAAAGATGAATTAAAAAGAGTATTAGATAAATGCTTAAATGGAACTATTGAAATAGAAGAAGAAAAAACACCTGAAGAGGACCCACATATTCATAGAGTAATACCTATTACAGATGAAGATATAGAAATGTTAAATAAAAAACTAGCTGAAGATTTAGCTAAACAAAAAGAACAAGAAGAAAGAGAAAAAAATAATATATGATTGTATTTGTAGGATGTAGTAGTTCTAATGATGTAGAAAATATTTATTTTGAAGAAACTAAAAAATTAGCCAATATTTTATGTGAAAATAATTGTACTTTGCTTTTTGGATCATCTGACGAAGGTATGATGGGAGAACTTTATAAAACGTTTAGAGAAAATAAATGTAAGATAATATCAGTTTTTCCTAAAAATAATTTTGGAATGTTAAAGTTAGTTCAATCAGATGAGCAAATAGAAGTTTTAAATGCTAGTGAGCAATTAAAGTATTTAGTTAACAATGGAGACTTAACAATCATAATGCCAGGAAGTTATGGAACATTATCTGAATTAATGACATCAATTCAAAATAAAAAATTAGGGGAGCATAATAAAAAAATTATTATAGTAAATATAAATGGATTTTATAATAATATAATAAATCAATTTGAAAAACAATATTATGATAAATTTGATTTATATCCTAGGGAAAAGTTATATTATGTAATTGATGATGTAAGAGATATAGAACAATATATCTCTTAATTTTGTATTAAAAATTCTATTTCAGACATTAAACTGACCATTTCGCACAAATTAAACAAAAGTATTGACAAAACTATATAAATAGTATAATATATCAATTAATAAGTTGGGGTGTTTTATGTTTGTTTTTAATAATATTAATTTGATGAGGAGAATAATAATATAAAGAATAAAATTTCTTTAGATTTATTGTTCTCTATTTTTATTATACGTAAAGAGAGGGATAAAACAAAATGAAAAATATTAAAATATTTATAACTGATTGTGATGGTGTTTTAACAGATGCTGGGATGTATTATTTTTCTAATGGATTAGAAGCTAAAAAATTTAATACAAGAGACGGTATGGCTTTTTCCATATTGAGAAAAAAAGAAATAATAATTGGAATAATTACAGGTGAGGATAATGACATAATAAAAAATAGAGCTAAGAAATTAAATATGGATTTCTTATATACGGGAGTAAGTGTGAAAGAGAATTTATTAGATGAAATATGCAAAAAGTATTCAGTTAATAAAAAAAATATATTATATGTTGGTGATGATTTAAATGATTTAGAAATAATGAAAAATGTAGGTTATTCTTGTTGCCCAGCTGATGCTTGTCAGGAAATAAAAGAAATAGCAAATTATACCTGTATTAAAAGTGGTGGAGATGGAGTAATAAGGGAAATAGTAGATAATTTTTTTTAAGGAGGTAGTTATGAAAAGCGATGATTTGTTAAATTTATTTCAAATTCCAAACATAGTTGTAAAAATTCCTACAGTTTGGTTTTTGGAAAATTCTATGATAAACAAGGAAATATTATATAATGCACATTTGATGGTAAGATATAGAACAATTCAAGCTTATTTCGAAAATGATGAAAAATGGTGGAAAATATATAATAAAATGCAACAATTAAGGGTATCACAAAAAAGTATAATTCCTAGAGAAAAAGCAGAAAATGAGCAAGCGTTCAAAAATTTAATAAACAGTATAGAAAAAACTGGATTTGATGATAATTATCCAATCGTTATAAACAGAAAATTTAGATTAATTGATGGATCACATAGATTAGCAGCAGCTTTATATTTTAAAATACCTTATGTCCCTGTTACGATGAATTGGGAAACGATAGATATGGATCCAGAATATTCTATTAAATGGTTTGAGGATAATGGATTTCAAAATATTGTTGATGATATAAAAAAAATTTATGATAAAATAATTGATAGGAGTAAAATATGAGAAAACCAATAATAATTGCAGAAGCCTGCTGCAATCATATGGGAGATATAAACATTGCAAAGGAAATGATAATTCAAGCTAAAAATAGCGGGGCTGATTATATCAAATTTCAAAAGCGTGATATAGATTCATGGGTAAAAAGAAGACCTGATATATATATAAAACCACACCCTGATAAAATGAATGCTTTTGGAGATAGTTATGAAAATCATAGAAGATATTTAGAATTTGATATAGATGTTCATAGACAATTAAAAAAATATTGTGATTCTATAGGTATTAACTATACTTGTTCTGTGTTTGATATTGAGTCCGCAAAACAAATAATATCATTAAATCCCAAAATAATTAAAATCGCATCTGCTTGTAATATGAATTTTGAATTATTGCAATATATCTGTGATAATTTTAATGGTGAAATACATTTATCAGTAGGAATGACTTATAAAAAAGATATAGATAAAATTGTTCAATTTTTTATTAAAAACAAAAGGAATGATGATTTAGTAGTGTATGCTTGCACTTCATCATACCCACTTAAACCACAAGATGTTTGTTTATTAGAAATTAATTATTTAATTGAAAAATATTCAAAAATTATAAAATCGGTAGGTTATTCAGGACATCATCAAGGTATTATTATTGATGTAGCTGCATTTTCTTTAGGTGCGGAATATATAGAACGTCATTTCACATTAAATAAAGGATATAAAGGTACAGATCAAAGTGCTTCAATAGAACCAAACGAATTAATTGAATTAAAATCTAATTTAGAAGATATCAGTTTTGCTCTAAAAAATAAAGACAAAGAAATATTAGATGTAGAATTAAGTAATAAGGAGAAGTTAAAATGGTAAATAAATATATAGCAATGATTCCTGCTAGAGGAGGCAGCAAATCAATACATTTAAAAAATATTAAAGAAATAGCTGGTCAACCTTTGATTTTTTGGTCTATAGATGCAGCTGTAAATAGTGAATTAATTGATAAAGTATATATCTCTACTGATTCAGAAGAAATAAAACAAACAGTTTTGAGTTATAATAAGAAAAATAAAGAAAAAATAGTAGTTATAGAAAGAAGTGTTGAATCTTCAATAGATACAGCAACCACAGAGGATGTAATGCTTGATTTTGCGTCTAGAGTAGATTTTGAAAATATGGTATTTATTCAATGTACAAACCCACTTATTACTACTGAAGACATAAATGCTTGCATTAAAATTCATCCAAATTATGATAGTGTATTATCTACTGTTGTACAAAAAAGATTTTATTGGAGTTTGCAACAAGATGGGACTATAAAAGAAATAGGTCATGATATAAGAAAAAGGCCTAGAAGACAAGATTGGGATGGCGTTTTAGCAGAAAATGGCTCAATATATGTTATATCAAAAGAAAAACTTTTGCTTGGAAAATGTAGATTATATGGTAGAATAGGCACTCATATTATGAATGATGATTCTTACTATGAGATCGATGAACCTATAGATTGGTTGATTATAGAAGAAATATTAAAACATAAATATAATTTAAAATAAGGAGGGATATTTTTGTTAAGTTTAGGAATTGTTTGGAATTCTGCACAAAAATATAATTATGAAATAATAAACGAAATGGAAAATAAAGTAAAAATTGTAGAAAGCTTTGAAATTAATTTAGGAGATTTTTTCACAGATTTTGTATATGAAATATATCAAAATGAAGAAAAATGGAAAGTTGATAAAAAACATAGCAATATGATTACAATACCAAATAAAACTGTAGCAGTTGTAGTTTTTGAATTTAATAGTGAAAAATTAAATTATCATCCTCAAAAAAATAAGAATGTGTACACTGAATTAAACAATTTAAAAGTTTATATCAGAGACAAATATAGCAAAAAAATAGACAATTACTTTTTTGATAATTTATTCCATTGTACTGATGATTTAGAGGAATTTAAACAAGATTATGAGGTTGTAAAAAAATATTTGAAATTAATTTTAATAAATAATCTAAAAAAAATTAATTCAATAGAAAAAGAGAAGGTTTATGATAAAAGAAAGAGTAAATAAAATATTTGAAAAACAAAGTTTTGATTTGTACCCTGATATTCCAAACAATATGTTAATTGAGTTATCAAATCATTGTAATAGTAATTGTATTTTTTGTGCAAATAATAAAATGACTAGAAAAAGAGGAAGTATTGATTATGAGTTTTTGTGTGATTTATTATTACAGGCATATAAACTGGGTGTAAGAGAAGTAGGATTTTATACAACTGGCGAACCTCTAATATATAAAAGATTACCTGAAGCAATTAAATATGCTAAAGATCTTGGTTACGCTTATACATATATTACAACAAATGGTATTTTAGCAGATATTGAAAGATTAAAAAAATTAATAGACAATGGCCTAGACAGTATTAAATTTTCTATTAATGCAATTAATAGGGAAGATTATATATTTATTCATGGAACAGATAAATTTGATATAGTTTTAAATAATTTAAAAAATATTTATGATTTTAGAAAAGATGAAAATTTAAAATTTAAAATTTTTATTTCATATATTGCAACTAAATATACAGAATACGAAACAAAACAAATAAAAGACTTTTTTAAAAATTATTGTGATGAAGTATTAATTGTAAATATAAGAAATCAAAGTGGTATGATGCCAGTGGAAAGCAAAAAGTTATGTTGTCAAAACGAGAATGATAAAATTCAAGCTAATAGAATAATCCCTTGTCATTATTTATTTAATGTAATCAATGTTTCTTATGAGGGGTACTTAACAGGTTGTTGTACAGATTTTCAAAATTATTTGGCTTATGCAGATTTGAATAAGACTTCGTTGTTAGACGGTTGGACAAATTCAGTTATAACAAATTTAAGAAAACAGCATTTAGATAACAATATTAATAATAATTTGTGTTATAATTGTATTACAAATAGTTTAAAAACACCCCAACCATTAGATAATGAATTAGCGACTATATTTAATAAAAATTGTTTCTATCCAATTGATAGTTTTTGTGATAGAATTAAAAGAAAGGAAGATGAAAATGGAATTAGTTGACTTATTAAACGATAGAAAAGAGAAAACAGGAGAAGTTTGTGCTAGAAATAATGTGCCAGAGGGAAAATATAGGTTATCAATTCATATATGGATTGTTAATGATGAAAATAAATTATTAATTCAACAAAGAAGTTCAAACAGAAAGATGTTTCCAAATAAATGGACAAATACAGGTGGAGCATGTGTGTCAGGTGAAGAAAGTCTTGATACAGTTTATAGAGAATTAAAGGAAGAATTAGATGTTATTCCAGTAAAAGAGAATTTAGAGTTTATAGCCTCTTATAAAAGAAAAAACGATTTTGTTGATGTTTGGGTATTGCGTCAAAATTTAAATATTGAAGAACTAAAATTACAAACAGATGAAGTGCAAGCGGTAAGATGGGTAGAAATAAAGGAATGGGAAAAGTTAGTTGAAGAAGGAGAAGGTATTAAATCTTCTACTGATTATTTCTTAAAGTATTTTAATAATGATTTCTAATAAATTAGTGTCAGTTATTATTCCTATTTATAATGCTGAAAAACATTTACACAATTCATTAAATAGTGTTATCAACCAAGATTATAAAAATCTTGAAATAATTTTAGTTAACGATGGAAGTACAGATAATTCAGTTGTTGAATGTCAAAAGTATATAGAAAAAGATAAAAGAATAAAACTAATAAATCAAAGAAATTTAGGAGTATCAGCTGCTAGAAATAATGGATTTCATTATTGTAATGGCGAGTATATATGTTTTGTAGATAGTGACGATATTATAGAAAAAAATATGATTTCAAATTTAGTAGAAATTTTAGAATATAACAATTGTGATGTGGCCTGTTGCAATGTACATATAATAGACAAGGATAAAACTGAAAAATTTACTAATAGTAATAGTCAAGATGTTATTTATAACTCTTATGATTTGTTAAAAAATTTTTTATTAGGTAAAGTATCTCATGCGTGTTGGGATAAATTATATAAAAGGCAAATATTAGAAGAAGTAGATTTTCCTTTAAAAACTACTGGTGAAGACAGATATTTCTGTTGGGATTTATATAAAAATATAAACAACATGGTTGTTTCACCTAAAGTGGGTTATCATTACATTAGAAGAACAACAAATTCCATTACCGCCCATCCTTTATCTTTAAAAAATATTTCTAGAATAGAAGAAGCTTTAAAAGTTAAAAATGATATAATTCTTCATTATCCTGAATTATTAGAAGAATGGGAATATTATTATTATATAGGCCTAAAAAATTTATATACCAAATTTATTTCACAGAAAATAACAAAAGAAGATTCATTATATAAATACTTTATATTTATTTTAAAAGAAATAAATATAATTCATAGCCACGAAAATAAGTATATTAAAATTTTAGATAATGAAAATAAGCATAAAAAACTATAAATTTATAGTTTTTTGCATATTAAGATATAATTTATAATAATATTTAAAGTGCAATTTTAATAACTTTAGGGAGAAATTATTATGTGAGGTGTTTTATGATATATATAGTGAGACATGGTCAAACTGATTGGAATCTAGAAGGTAGATATACAGGTAGAAAAGATATAGAATTAAATGAAGAAGGGATTGAGCAAGCGCAAAATATTAATAAAGAATTAAAAGGTATCAGGTTTGATAAAGTTTTTTCAAGTCCGTTAAAAAGAACTTATAAAACAGCAAAAATAATATCTGATTGCGAAATTAGCATTGATGATCGTATAATTGTAAGATGTAATGGAGATTTAGAAGGAAAATTAAAAGAAGAATGCCCTTGTAATATATATTTTAACGATTCCGATAATGATTTAGGTATTGAATCAACATTTGATTTTAGACAAAGAATATTTGATTTTTTTGATGAAATAACAAAAAAATATAAAGGTAAAAATATTTTAATAGTCACACATGCAGATGTAGTGATATATGCTAGATGTTATCTTGAGGGAGAACTTAAAGACGAGGATTATAGTGTATATAAAATAAAAAATTGTCAAATAATTAAATATGAAAATAATTAGATAATTATTAATTAAAGAAGAACCTAAAAAAACTATAAATTTATAGTTTTTTTTGCAATATTTTTTCTATTTCATTTTTTATGTTTTCGAGAGAATTACTTTTCCATAAAAGGTTAACATCTTTAGAAGAAGGAGATTCTATTTTCTTTAAAATTTTATCTATTTCTTCAGGAGTTTTAACTTTATAGACTCCTTTTTTTATAAAATTTAAAGTTTTTAAAGTTCCATCTGCCCCAGGAAAATTTTCTAAAATGATTGTAGGTAATTCAAATTTCAGCCCTTCATATAAACCAGTGCTATATGCCCCTATTTGACAATAACTATATTTTTGAAATTGATATATCTCGTAATCTAAATTTTTGATTTCAATAATGTTAGATTTTTTGAGACATTTGAAGTCTTTTGTTAATTCATTTGGGTGATATTTAAATATAATTTTGTATTCTTTTTGGTCTTTTAATAAATCAGATAATTCTTCTGCAAATTTTGCAAATTTTTCACCTGCAATTGATTGAGAAATTATTAATATATATTTATATTTTTTGTTTAAAATTTCTGGTTTTTTAATATTATTTTTATATTTTCTTTCTAGAAAAGGGAAACCTACGTATTTAATATTTTTTTCAAAAAAACATAAATTCGTCTTATCAACTAATTTTTCACCATATGCAAACAAATAATCAGAAGTTGATAGACAATCAAATCCATTTGGATTTTTTCTATCTAAAGGATCTTCTTTAGATATTACTCCATGTTGTAAATCAACAGTAGGAATATTATTGGCTCTACATATTGAATTTATAAGCACTTTGAAATAAGTAGGTCTATAATTTAACAAAACAAGTTTAGGATTTAATTTTTTTAATAATTTTAAATATTTTTTTCCCATAACAATAAAATATATTATTAAACTTGAAAATACATTTTTTGTATATGAAATATCTACTTTGAATTCATTATTTATAATATTATAAAGATAATCTAATTCTTTCTCAATTAATTTAATCTCTTTTTTATTAAATAGTCTAAAAATTTTTTCCTTAATAACAAAGTTAAGTTCATATATATCTGTATATTTTAAATTAATAGAACTTGTTGGAAAAAAATGAGGTGGCATTCCATATCCCCAAGCTCTCCAACTTGGTTCTTCTATTGTCATTGTCACATATTCATCTTTTAAATGGTTAGAAATACTATCAATAAATATTGATTCATATAGATTATTTTGTTTTGTTCTTCTAGGATCTGAGATAAATAATAAATCTATTTTTTTGTTTTTCCCCAAGAAATAATTTTTAAAACAGCTTATGTTTAATTTCTTATCTTTAATTTTAATTTTTTTGCATAAATCAGCTACAAGATTTGTTTTTTCATAATTTGATTTTAATTCATAAAAAATATTCATTCTACAAAAATCCCAATAATTTATATTTAGAACTTTTCTATTTTTTAAACTATATTTTTCTTCAAATTCTATCATTTTTATTAAATCAAGTTTCATGTAATTAATTTCTCCTTTCAAAAATATTTTATTATTAGTATATTAACATAACATACATATTTTTTCAATATATAGGATTTATAAATGCGTTATTTATAGTTTATTTATTTGACAAAAACAGTTAATTAGTGTAAAATTTCTTTCAGGTTGTATAATTAAGAAAGAGTGATATCATGAATGAAGAGTTATTACATTTTGAATATACTATAAAAAAATATGATGAGGTAATAGATGATTCTAATTTAAAATTAAATAATTTACGAGAATTATATAAATATGACTATGACGCAATGTTAGAAGAAAAATTTAAATTAGAAAATGAAATAAGTTCATTGCAGAAAGCAAAAATTAATCCATATTTTGCTAGAATCGATTTTGAAAGTACAAATAATTTTGACAAGTGTTATATTGGTAAAAAAGGTGTTTCTGATTATGATAATAATGTTATTACAGTTGATTGGAGAGCTCCAATATCATCTTTATATTATGATTCAAATATAGGAGAGTGTGAGTATATAGCTCCAGAAGGAATAATAAAAGGAAATTTGTTATTAAAGAGACAATATACAATAGAAGGTGGTAAATTAATAAATTTTAATGATGTAGACACAGTATCTAATGATGAATTATTAAAACCATATTTAAGTGTATCTGCAGACAATAGGTTAAAAAATATTGTATCAACTATACAAAGTGAACAAAATAAAATAATAAGGGAATCAATGGGAAAAAATTTAGTTATACAAGGGGTAGCAGGATCTGGAAAAACAACAGTTGCACTCCATAGAATAGCATACTTAGTTTACAATAATAGGAATTTATTTAAGCCAAGTGATTATATGGTTATAGGCCCAAATAAGTTTTTTGTAAGTTATATTTCAAACATATTACCAGATTTGGATGTTAATGGTGTAACTCAAAATACACTTGATGAATTGTTTTTAAATTATATAAAAGAAGATTTTAAAATAAATAATTCATTAGATATCATAAAAGATAAAGATGAAGTTTCATATTATAAAGTATCTATGGATATGAAAAAAGATATTGATGAGTATTTTAAAAAATTACAACTATTACCTAATGGTGATTTTATTGTAGAAGGCATAAAGGTTTTAAATAAAAATTTCATTAAATCAACTTATGATGAAATAAATAAAAAAACTTTTAAAAGCGTAAAAGCGAGAATTAATAGATTAATTTTACTATTAGAAAAATATATAAACGAAAATTTTTCTAATATATCAAAAAAATATATTAAAAATGAAATAAGCCAAACAACTATTAAAAACTTTAAGAATAATATAAATAATTATTTAAAAAAACATT
>JAZRAM010000121.1:0-1769 GCA_045634565.1 Bacilli bacterium | reverse complement strand
TATTATATAAGGTTTATTTTTATCTATAATGAATATCTCACTATCTATATAATATCCTAAGTTAATTACTTCTCTTCTTAATATATCTACGTTATTGTTAGATGAAATAATTAGTGTATTAGAAAGATTATTTGTTTTTAATATTTCAAGAATAGTATAAGTTCCCATACCACTTATTACTATATTATCATTATCTTTAACTTTTATATCTGTAAGACCATTAGTAAGTTTTGTTTCTATTTTATCTTCTAAATTATATTTTTTTATATTTTTTTTAGCTATCTCTAAAGCATTTTTATTTATATCAGTAGCAATACATTTGTTATCATTATTTTGTGTTAGAAAGATGTCTAGGTAAGCATGATCACATCCTACATCTATTACTCTAGCTTTAATATCTACTAAAGTAGCTACTGCTTGTAATCTTTTTGATAAAATCATTAGTCACCCATATAATCTCTTAATTTTCTTGAACGAGATGGATGTCTTAATTTTCTTAAAGCTTTTGCTTCAATTTGTCTAATTCTTTCTCTTGTTACCCCAAACATTTGACCAACTTCTTCAAGAGTTCTTGGTTTACCATCTTCAAGACCAAATCTAAGTCTAATTACTTTTTCTTCTCTTTCGGTTAATGTTTCAAGTACTTGAGATATTTCATCTTTTAACATTTCGTTAGTTGCGAATTCTTCTGGGCTTAAGTTTCTTTCATCTTTAATGAAATCTCCTAAATGAGAATCATCTTCTTCCCCTATTGGGGTTTCTAAACTTACTGGATCTTGACTAATTTTATATATTTCCCTAACCTTTTCTACAGTAGTTCCCATTTTTTTAGCAAGTTCATCTTCACTAGGTTCCCTATTTAATTCTAGAGTTAATTGCCTTTGTACTCTAGCAAGTTTATTTATTGTTTCAACCATATGCACTGGAACACGAATTGTTCTTGCTTGATCAGCTATAGCTCTTGTTATAGCTTGTCTAATCCACCATGTAGCATATGTAGAAAATTTATATCCCTTAGTAACATCGAATTTATCTACAGCTTTCATAAGTCCAATGTTACCTTCTTGAATTAAGTCTAGGAATAACATTCCTCTACCTACATATCTTTTAGCAATACTAACAACTAGACGTAAGTTTGCTTCAGCAAGTATATTTTTAGCTGATTCATCACCTGCAACTATTCTATCTGCAAGTTCACTTTCTTCAGCTAAAGTTAAAAGTTTTATTTGACCTATTTCTTTTAAATACATTCTAACTGGGTCATTTATTGTTAAATCCTTAGTTAATGCATTATCATCAAGTAATATCTTATCTCCACTATCATCGCCTTGATCAGCTTCAGATACTACAGCAATATTATTTTCATTAAAAGCATTATATAAATCATCTAAACTATCTGCATCTAAATCTAATCCTTTTAAAGCAGCAGCTAATTCTTCATAAGTTATATATCCTTTTTCTTTACCTATTTTAACTAATTCTTTTTTTCTTTCTTCAAAAGTTTTTATTTCACCTATCATTTTCTTCTCTCCTTTTTTTGATTTCAAGTGCCTTAGTAGCTAGTTCTAACTTTTTCTTGTAATCAACTTCACTTCTTAATTTACTTTTATATATATTAGCTTGATTTTTTTCATTATATTCTCTTATATTATTTAAATAATCATCTATTCTTTCATAATTTATTTCACTTGTTAAATTAAGACTAGTTATTTCTCCAAGTGCTTTTATTGATTCTGTATCATCATTTAAATAAGTAATTAAATCTGCAG
>JAZRAM010000120.1:0-3462 GCA_045634565.1 Bacilli bacterium | reverse complement strand
TTTAGTTTACTAGCTTCTGATACAAGTATAAATCACAAATTAACTTATAAACACGTAGATGGTGGGGTAATGTTAGTAGATACTGACTTTACTATAAAATAGGAGGTAGGCAAATGTTTATTTTAGGTTTAGTAATTGGTTTACTATTTGGATTCTTTATTGGAAGTATATATTATGCTTTTATATTAGATGAAGTAGTAAACGCCTTAAATGAGGTAAAAGATGAAAAAAGGGAAGATAAAAAATAAGTACTTTACTAATAATGATGAGTATTTTTACTTTTTACAGCGTGATGATATTAAAATACTAAATGTTATATATACTCATAACTTTAAAATAAAAGTAACGTATGTTATAATAAAATAAAGAGAGGAGTGGGTTATATGGAAGAAATGATTAATATTATAGTTAATAATGGAGTAGCTGTAGCTTGTGTACTTTATTTTATGCATTTTAATTCAACTACTTTAAAACAATTAACTGATACTGTAACTAAAGTAAATGAAAGTTTAATTATATTTAATGAAAGACTTGAAAATATGGAAAATAACATAAATGACTTATTGAATAAAACTAACAAGAAATCAAAAAAGGAGTGATCTGTTATGTTAAGTGTAAAAGAAAGACAAGAAAAACTAAAATATATAGGTTTTTATAAAGGTGCTATTGATGGAATAGAGGGAGTTAAAACTAAAAGAGCTTATAAAGATTTACAAGATACTTACTTCTTTAGAAAACAAGATAAAGATGGAAAGTATGGAAATAACACAGAAAAACTATTAATAAGTGCTTTTAATGTTAAAAAATATACTAAAAATTTTGATATTAAAAAAGATAAATTGTATTGTAGATGTAAAGGTAAATATTGTACTGGTTTTCCAGCTATAATACAAGTAGATTTACTAAAGAACTTACAAGCTGAAAGAGATAAATGGGGAGGAACAAGCGTTACTTCAATGTTAAGATGTAAAACGTGGAATAAAGAAGTAGGTGGAAGTAGTAAATCTAAACATATGAGTGGTAAAGCTGTTGATTTTTGGAATAAACATACTTTAACACTTGCTAAAAGAAAAGATGTTATAAATTATTGGTTTAAATTAAATAATCCTAATTACTCATATTGTAATGGATATTATAAAAGTACTTCTGGTAGTGGAAAGAAAACAGTAAAAGGTATGGGTGTTAGTGTACACGGTGATATAAAATAATGGCAACTTTTACACCTAGAACAACAAGACCAGCAAATGATAATTTATACTATATAAAAACTACTAATGGTGGATATAATAAATGTATAAAAATTCAAAGTGATGGGCGTGTACTTCCTAACTGTACCGGTTACGCTTGGGGAAGATTTATGGAGTGTCAACCTAATGTACATACTTGTAATTTATCGCGTATGAACGCTGAATTATGGTATCCATATGCTTTAGATGGATATCAAAGAGGACAAACTCCAAAACTAGGAGCTGTTATATGCTGGCATAGTACACGATCTGGTGGACACGTTGCTATTGTAGAAGAAATAAAAGCTAATGGTGATATAGTAACTTCAAATAGTGCTTATAGTGGTAGTTATTTTTATATGAAAACACTATCACCTAGTAATAATTACTATATGGGAAGTGCTTATACATTTCAAGGTTTTATTTATAATCCTACTAATTTTGACCCACCAACACCACCAACACCAACTCCATCAACAGAAAAGAAAAGAAGATTTCCGTGGGTATTATATGCTAGGAAATTAAGAACTAATAGAAATTGACATAAAATAAAATATATACTATAATAAAGGAGGAATTAAAAGTATATGAAAGAAGATATATTAAAAGGTATAACTTCAAGTATTAGTGAAAAATTAGGGGAGGAAAATTCAAGTATAATTGCTGATGATATTGGCAAATTAATAACAGCTAATACACAGACTATTGAAACTATAGAAAGTTTAAATAAAAGAATAAGTACTCTAGAAGAAACTAATCAAAAGTTAATTCAAGCTAATGGCTCACTTTTACAACAAATCCCAGCTGTTGCTGATTATGAAAAGCACCAAACAGCACCAGAAGAGGAAGAGAAGAAAACTTTTAATTTTAAATCTATGTTTGATAAACATGGAAATTTTAGAAAAGATTTATAAGAAAGGAATGATGTTAAATGAATAATGCTTTAAAACAAAGTTTAAATGCTTTAAGAGAAATTTCAAGTGAAATTTATCATAAGTATGTACCTATTATAGATGATACAACTGATATTTCAGCTTTCGCTAATCCTATATTAGATGTACCAGTAGTAATGAATGAATTCTGTGATGTACTTGTTAATAAATTAGTATATTCTCAATTTGAAAGCTTTACATTTAATAACCCTTTAAGAGTTTTAGAGGGTGAAAGTATCCCACTTGGTTATGCTGGGGAACACGTTTATGTAAATCCAGCTAAAGGAAGAGGATTCAATGTAAATGATTTTGCTGGTTTATTATTCAAATATGAAGCTGATGTAAAAGTAGAATATCATACAGTTAATAGTGATTTACAATATCCAGTAACTATCTCAAGACAACAATTAAAGAAAGCTATGACTTCTTGGGATAATCTAGCTGAATTTATAACAAGTTTATCTAATAGTTTATATAATGGATGTTATGTAGATGAATTTAGATTTACTAAAAATATAATTAGTGGTGCTTATAAAGAAAATAGAGGAGTTATAGAACAAATTACAGCTGTTTCTAATGAAGCTACAGCTAAAGCTTTTGTAGAAAAAGCTAGAGAATTATTCTTAAATTTCCAATTACCTAGTACAAAATATAATGCTTGGGCTAAAAATGGTGGTGAGGGTAAACCTATTACTACTTGGACTAGACCAGAAGATATTGTACTTATTATAAGAAATGATATAAGAGCTAAAATTGATGTACAAAGTCTTGCTAGTGCTTTCAATTTATCTTATGCTGATTTTATGGGTAATGTTATAACTGTAGATGATTTTGATAGTTATGATGATGATGGAAACAAAGTATTTGATGGATCTGCTATTGTAGGTATGATAGCTGATAAATCTTGGTTTAAAATTAAAACTCAAGATATGTATATGGAAAGCTTTGTTAATCCAAATAACAGAACTATTCAATACTATCTAAATGTAATTAGAATGTACAATATGAGCTTATTTGCTAATGGAGTAATTTTCGCTACTTCTCTACCAACAGTACCAGCAACTGAAGTAAAATTCGTTGAAGATTCAGCTGAAGTAGAAGTAGGTAAAAAAGTTACATTACACGTTGAAACTAAACCATTTACAGCTAATCCAACTTTAACTTATACTTCTTCAAGTTCTGAAATAGCTACTGTAGGAAGTCAAACTGGTAAATATATTGAAATTACTGGTGTAGGTGGTGGAACAGCTACAATTACTGTAACTGATGGAACTCATAGTGATACAGCTACTGTTGATGTACCA
>JAZRAM010000119.1:0-4422 GCA_045634565.1 Bacilli bacterium | reverse complement strand
AACGGTGCCGTCTCACTTCTTAAAATTCTTTTACCAAGAGACACAACTTCAAAACCATTATCTGTTAAATTATCAATTTCTCTTTGCTCAAAGCCACCCTCAGGACCTACAACCAAGGTAATACTATCATATTTTTTACTTAACAAATTAAATAATTTAGAACATCCTTCATTACTAACATCTTCATAAGCCACTAAATTCAACTTTGATTTATAGTTTAAAATAGAATCCTCATCACATATTTTCTCTACCTTAACTAATTTGTTTCTTTTAGATTGCTCACTAGCTTCTTTTGCTATTTTATTCCATCTTTCAAGTTTTTTAACTTCTTTATCCTTAGAAATAACACTTACACTTCTACTTGCAGCATAAGGAACAATAGTGCTAACCCCTAATTCAGTAGCCTTTTGAACAACAAACTCAAACTTATCTCCTTTAGGTAACCCATATATTAAATCAATATTTATATTTTTAAAACCTATTTCTTTACAAATATTTATTTTATTTATTATTTCTTCTTTAGTATGTTTTCTATTTAAGAAGCTTAAATATTTTTCATTAAAAGTTTGAACACCTATACTTAATCTGTTAACTCCATTTTTATAAAGTAATCTTAATTTTTCTTCTTTAATGTTTTCTATATTACATTCAAAAGTAAATTCATACTCTTTATTCTTATTTAATACCTTTATTATATTAAATAATTTAGTTAACTGTTCTATATTTAAAGAGCTAGGTGTTCCACCACCTATATAAATAGTATCTAATACTTCACCTTTATAATTAATGTTTATTTCTTCTTCTAATGACTTTAAATACTTATCTATCCATTCATCATTCTTTAAGAATTTACAAAAATCACAATAACTACAAATAGTATCACAAAAAGGTATATGAATATAAACTGTTTTCATTGTTTTTTTCTAAATCTTTCTTTCCTATAATCCATAAAATATTCCCCTAAAATTTGCACTTTTTTCTTTAAAGTTTCATCTTTTACATTTCTATCTCTTTTTTCTAATGAACGACTAGAAAAGCCATAATATTCTGCAAAATCTTTTCTAGGCATAGAATATTTTACTCTATAACGAGTTACTATTTCTATTTCTTCATCTGATAAATTTGTTTTATCAGGTTTTAATTTTATTTTTTGAAAATCTTTATCAGTTTTTGATAATTCAGATAAGATTTTATTAACTTCTTCTTTTCCTTCTTTTGAGGCTTTTTTATAACGTTTCAAAAAATTTAAAGCTCTTTCATATGCGATTTTTGAAACACTTTCTTCTTCATGCAATGTTTCATAGAAAAATAAATATTTATATTTTTCCTGCATATAAAATTCAGGAATTGTTAATTCTATATTTTTGTATAAATCCATCTTCATATTTTCATTTATTTCTCTACCTAATAATTTACAAAGATTATCAAGTGATAATCTAAATTCTAAAGCCATTTTTGCTATAAATATATATTTTTTATTCATTAATCTTCCTCCATAGAAAGTACAGCTAAGAATGCTTCTTGTGGCACTTCTACACTACCTACCATCTTCATTCTTTTTTTACCTTCTTTTTGTTTTTCTAATAATTTTCTTTTTCTAGATACGTCTCCACCATAACATTTAGCAAGTACGTTCTTTCTAACTGCTTTAATATCACTTCTGGCTATTGCTTTAGTACCAATAACTGCTTGGATAGGTATTTCAAATTGTTGACGTGGTATTAACTTTCTTAAATTTTCAACAATTGCTTTACCTCTATTATAAGCAAAATCTTTATGCACTATTAAACTTAAAGCATCTACTATATCTCCATTTAATAAAATATCCATTTTTACTAAGTTGCTTGGCTTATAACCTATTAACTCATAATCAAATGAAGCATATCCTTTTGTATAACTTTTAAGTTTATCAAAGAAATCATATACTATTTCTGATAAAGGTATTTCATAATGTATATTTACACGTGTTGTATCTATATATTCCATGGATACATAATTACCTCTTTTATTTTGACATAATTCCATTATAGGACCTATATATTCACTAGGTACAAATACATTAGTTTTTATATAAGGTTCTTTTATTTCTTTTATTTTTTGCCTTTCTGGCATTTTAGCAGGACTATCTACATAAACAATACTTTTATCAGTCATTTCAACTTCATAAATAACTGAAGGTGAGGTAGCGATTAAATCTATACCAAATTCTCTTTCAATTCTCTCCTCTATAATTTCCATATGAAGTAAACCTAAGAATCCACATCTAAATCCGAAACCTAAAGCTTGAGATGTTTCAGGTTCAAATTCTAGTGAAGCATCATTTAATTTTAATTTTTCCAACGCTTCTCTTAAGTCAGGAAATTTATTTGACTCAATTGGATAAAGGCCGCAGAATACCATAGGTTTCATTGGTTTATATCCAGGTAAAGGTTCATTACTAGGATCTTTTTCTAATGTAATTGTATCCCCTACTTTAACGTCTTGTATTTTTTTAATACTAGCACATAAATATCCAACTTCTCCTGTAGTTAATTCATTCTTTTTTGTTATATGTGGCGTATTAACACCTAACTCAACTACATCATAGATATTATTGGTAGCAAACATCTTTATTTTATCTCCTACTTTAACACTACCATTAACTACTCTTATTAAAGTAACTATTCCCCTATAAGAATCAAAATAACTGTCGAAGATTAACGCTTGTAATTTATCTTCTTTTTTACCTGTAGGAGCAGGAACTCTATCAATTATTGCTTCTATTAATTCTTTTATACCTATACCATTTTTCGCACTACAAAGAATTATTTCATCTTCATTAAATCCTAATGTATCTTTTAATTCTTTTTTTACCTTTTCTACATCAGCATTAGGTAAATCTATTTTATTTATAACAGGAATAATTGTTAAATCATTTTCCATTGCAAGATAAAGGTTAGCTAAAGTTTGTGCTTCTATACCTTGAGCAGCATCTACCACTAAGATTGCTCCTTCACAAGCAGCTAAACTTCTAGATACTTCATAAGTAAAGTCTACATGACCTGGAGTATCTATTAAATGAAGTGTATAATATTCACCTTTATAGTTATATTTCAACTGTACTGTATTTAATTTAATTGTTATTCCTCTTTCTCTTTCTATATCCATACTATCTAAGAGTTGAGCTTGTTTTTCTCTTTCTGTAATCGCACCAGTTATATCAAGTAATCTATCAGCAAGTGTACTTTTACCATGATCTATATGGGCAATTATAGAGAAATTTCTAATATTTTCCTGTTTCATTTCTTTCACCTATTAACTATTATATCAAAAAAACATATTATTTTAAATATGTTTTTTAAACTCCTAAGTATTCTTCTAGAGTTACTCCTTTGTTATAAATATCTGTTGCAATAGATACTCCTAAATATCTTATATGCCAAGGCTCGTATTTATATCCAGTTATGTGTTCTTTTCCTTTTGGATATCTAATAACAAAACCATAATAATGTGCGTTATTTTTTAACCAAGTCCCTGCTGGAGTATTACCAAAATTATCATCTATTCTTCCTACATCAAAAGCTAGCCCTGTTTGGTGTTCTGAATGTCCTGGTCTAGCAGAAAATGTATCGGCACTAGCCTGTCCATAGTTTTTAACATAATTATTATATATTGTATTTTGCCTATTATAGGATCTATAACCAGATACTAAAGGTAAACTAAATCCAGCTAGTGATGCAGCATTTTGTAAACTATACAATGCATTAGTTGCGGTACTATTAGTTCCACCAAAATCTTTTGGTATAGAATACTTTTTATTTACAATTAGTATACCATTTATATAAGTTGGACCAGTTACTATATTTACATAATCATTACTTTTAGTATTATCTACTACTTCTATTTTTCTTGTAGCAATAACTTCATTACCACTACTATCTTTTGCTTTATAAGTTATTGTATATGTTCCAACTTTATTTACATTTATATTACTAGTTACTTCAACATTACTACTTATATCTCCATCACAATTATCAGTAGCACTATAACCTTTTTCACTATATTTACTACCTAAACTTATTTTGTATTTAGAATTACCATTTAAAGTTATTATAGGTATTTCTTTATCTTCTTTTACTATATTTCTTTTAATACTAAACTTATTATTTGATGAATCTTTAACTATATATTCTAAATAAGTATCATTATTTATTATTTCTACTTTATCAGTAATATTACCATCGTAATTGTCACTTGCACTATATCCTTCTTCTACATATTCTTTATTAGGACATATAATTATATTTTCTTCTCCATTTAAAACTATATTAGGTAATTCTCTGTCAACTACATTAACTATTATATTTAACTCTTTTGTAGTTAATAAATATTTTACTTTATAATTAACTTTATATTTACCTATCTTTTTTATATTTATATTAT
>JAZRAM010000118.1:0-7853 GCA_045634565.1 Bacilli bacterium | reverse complement strand
ATAATAATAAAACAAGAAAAAAGTATAAATTAAACAAATTTATACTCTTCTATTATTTGATTATATAAATTTCTTATTGTTACTTTATCAGTATCTATGATAGCAAAACTATTCTCTCCCTTTCTCGATTTTGATATTGATCCAGGGTTTACAAATAATTTATTATTTATATTTTCTATATTAGCTACATGAGAATGACCTGTTAGTATTATATCTGCATCTAGATTAGCTAAATAATCTTTACTATATAAATGTCCATGAGTAAATATAATTGATTTGTTATTTAAATCTATTTTATTTATAAAGGGCATATCAAATAATATATCCTTTATATTATTATCACAATTACCACTTACAGCTATAATACTATCCTTCATTATATTTAATCTATTAACAATATCATTTCTATTTATACTAAAACCAAAGTCAAATAAATCACCTAATATTAAAAGTTTAGAGCAATGCTCTTCAGAATATATCTCTAAAACTTTATTTAATTCATATATACCACCATGTATATCACTAATAACCATGTATTTCATTTTCTTTTTAATCCTCTTAATATTACTTTATCCATATTTTCTACTCTATAAGAATCTATTATTTTTTGAATTGCTTTATTATGCGTCCAAACATCTAATTTATTCTTTTTTAAGAACGTTATAGTCCTACCCTTATACTTTATATAGCACATACTGATTAACCAAGCAATAGCCATTTTTACATAGTAATGATCTTTATAGTTTTCACAAAGTTCAAATATTTCGTCCATATATTTTTCTTCTATAAAATATTCAAGTAATAATATATAACCAAATCTATTTATCCAAGGATTATCATTTTTTAAATAATTTTTTATTTCATTAAATACAATATCTTTAGTTTTATTTTTCTTATATACCTTTAAATTAGCAACTGTCATATCACATACTGCCCAATTATCAATATAAGGTATAAATTCATCTACAAACGGTTTTAATTCATTAAAATCAAGCTTTAAATAACCAAGAACTAAACCATGAACCATATTTTCTTCATATAATTCATGTCTATTTTCTTTAAAAAACTCTTTATAATTACTTCTAGCAATTACTTTAGCGATTCTTTTAAGTTCTGGAGTCCTAACACCTATTAATTTATCAGAAATTATTAGTTTACTTTGAAAATCTTTATATTTTAAATCTTGTAAACTATATAATTCAGTTAAAAAATCGTCATACTTCATTAGTTTAATTTACCTAAAAAACTCTTTCCAACTTCTGGCATTTTTACATTAAAATTATCAGTAATAGTTGCTCCTATATCAGTAAAGCAATCTAATTCTTTTATCCTTTTTGGATCTTTAAAAGATTTAGAATAAATAAGTACTGGTATATTTTCTCTTGTATGGTCTGTTCCTTTATATGAAGGATCATTACCATGGTCTGCAGTTATTATAAGCAAATCATCATGGTTTAATCCCTTTTTTATATTAGGTAAATAATGATCAAACTCTTTTATAGCTTCAGCATATCCTTTTATATTTCTTCTGTGACCATACTTAGAATCAAAATCATTTAAATTAGCAAAACAAAGTCCAGTAAAATCATCTTTTAATGTATCTATTATAGTTAATATACCATCCAAATTATCTTTAGTTTTAGTACTTTTAGTAATACCGCAGTTATTAAATACATCTGCTATTTTACCAATCGATATTACATCAAAGCCACTATTTTTTAAATTGTCTAGTACAGTATCACTTACTGGGTCTAAAGCATAATCATGTCTATTAGAAGTTCTAGTAAAATTACCCGTAGTCCCAACATAAGGGCGAGCTATAATTCTACCTACTTTCCATTCTTCTTTTAAAGTAAGCTCTCTAGCTATTTTACATATTTTATATAATTCTTCTAAAGGTATTATTTCTTCATGAGCAGCTATTTGAAGTACTGAATCAGCACTTGTATAAACAATTAAACTGCCTGTTTCCATTTGCTCTTTGCCTAATCTTTCTATTATTTCAGTACCACTTGCATTACAATTACCAATAACTTTTCTACCACTTCTTTTTTCTAATTCATCAATTAATTCTTTAGGAAATCCATCCTTAGTAAATGTTTTAAACGGTATTAAAGTACGAATACCCATAAGTTCTAAATGACCAGTTAAAGTATCTTTACCATTAGCTTTTGGATGCGCTTTAGTATAATAAGAATCTGCTTTTTCTATATTACTTTTATTTACTAAATTCAGCATTCCCATCTTTTCTAAATTAGGAAAAGTTATATCTGTATTTTCAACTATATGACCTAATGTATTACATCCTTCATCATTAAATTTTTTTGCGTCTATTGATTCTCCTATTCCAAGAGAATCCAAAACTATTAAAAATATTCTTTTAAATTTCATAAAATACCTCTCTATTCTATTTATATTATATCAAACAATTTTTATTTTATCTATACTAATTTCCATGTGGGTGAAATTCATTATAGTTTTGTTTTAATTCTTCATTTGTTATATGAGTATATATTTGAGTTGTTGAAATATCAGAGTGTCCAAGTAGCTCTTGTATAGTCCTTAAATCAGCTCCATATTTGAGCAAATGACTAGCAAATGAATGTCTAATTGTATGAGGTGATAATTCCTTATTTATGCCTTTTTCTTTAGCTAATTTCTTTATTATTTTAAAGAAACCTTGTCTTGTCATTTGTTTGCCATGATTATTTAAAAATATATATTCATTACTTTCTTTTTTTAACATACTACTTCTATATTCATATATATATTTTTCTAAATATTCTTTAGCATAATCTCCTATAGGAATTATTCTTTCTTTACTACCTTTACCAAACGTTCTTATAATATCTTGACTAAAATCTACATCTTGTAATTTTAAATTGATAAGTTCACTAACTCTTAAACCAGAGGCATATAATAGTTCAAGCATAGCTTTATTTCTATAACTAAAGTTATCTATTAGCTCTATATCAAGCAAACTAAATACTTCTTCTTCAGTTAATGTGCTAGGCAAACTTTTCTTTATTTTTGGTAGATATAAACTATCACTTGTATTTGATGATATATATTTACTTATTACTAAAAACTTATAAAAACTTTTTAAACTAGATATATTTCTAGCTATAGATTTTTCATTTAAGCCAGTATCATTTAAATACTTAATATATTTTTTTAAATCTTCGTTACTTATATTCTCAATACTAGTATTTTTATTATATTCTAAAAACTTATCTAAATCCCTTTTATAAGATTCTATTGTATTCTCACTATAGCCTTTATCAATAAGTAAATATCTTAAGAATTCTACTATTAAATCACTTAGTTTATTCATATACTCACCATATATATTGTATCATATTTTAATGAAATGTGGTACAATATTGTTGGTGATATTATGGAACCTTTAGCAATCAAATTAAGGCCCAAAAAATTAAATGATGTTATTGGACAAACTCATTTAATTGGCAAAGATAAAATACTTAGTAATTTAATTAAAAATAAAAAATTATTTTCTATGATTTTATATGGGAAACCTGGCATTGGTAAAACTACTATAGCCACTGCAATTACAGAAGAATTAGGTTTAAAATATAGAATGTTAAATGCAGTTATCAATAATAAAAAGGATTTTGATGTAGTTGTAGAAGAAGCAAAAATGTATGGTGAACTTGTAGTTATTATGGATGAAATACATAGATTAAATAAAGATAAACAAGATTTACTTCTTCCTTATTTAGAAAATGGTTTAATTATTTTAATTGGTATGACTACATCTAATCCATACCACTCTATAAATCCCGCTATTCGTTCTAGATGTCAAATATTTGAACTTAAAGAATTAGATAATAGTGATATTAAAAAAGCCTTAAATAAAGCTATTAAAAACGAATTAAATGATGTAGAAATAGATAAAAAATGTATAGACTATATTTCTAATGTTTCTTCAGGAGATCTAAGATACGCATATAATTTACTTGAAGTAGCTTACTACTCTACTAACAAGAAAGTAACTTTAGAATCATTAAAAAATATAAGCAATAAACCAAACTTTTTCCATGATAAAAATGGTGATGGGTATTATGATGTTATTAGCGCCTTTCAAAAAAGTATTAGAGGTTCTGATGTAGACGCTGCACTTCATTATTTAGCTAGACTAATTGAAGCAGAAGATTTGGATATTATATTTAGAAGAATGAGTGTTATTGCATATGAAGATATAGGACTAGCTAATCCTAACATGGGACTTAAAGTAGATGCTTGTATTAAAGCCTGTGAGAGATTAGGGCTTCCTGAAGCAAGAATTCCACTTGCTCAAACTGTTATTGAACTAGCATTATCTCCTAAATCTAACAGTGCTTATCTAGCATTAGATGCTGCATTAAATGATATTAGAAAAGGAAATACAGGTAATGTTCCTAACAACATTAAAACATCTTCTCCTGACTATAAATATGCTCATGATTATCCAAATCATGTAGTTAAACAACAATACTTACCAGATAATCTAAAAGGAAAAAGATATTATAATCCTCAAAATAATAAAAACGAATTAAAACTAAAAGAAATTAATGATAATATTAAGAAAATTATTGATTAATCTTATATAAATAAAAAAATACTTTAATTAGTATTTTTTTGTATTATTAGATTCTTTTATAATTTGATAAAACAATTTTTCTTCTAATAAATTAAATCTTATTTTTTTATTCGTATAAATTATTAAATTAAAACAAAATAATTTTTTATAAAAATCTATATTTTCTAATAATTTATTATATTCATTATTACTTATTAATTTATTTATTAAGCAATGTAATAATATTTCAAAAACTTGATTAAAATTATCTTTTAATTCTTCTCGTTTTTCATAAGTTTCATTTTGCTGTTCTATTTGATAAATACAAATTAAATTATCTTTTAACCTTTTTAAATCATCGATTGATATATAATCATTAAAAAAATTAAATATTTTATTAAATTCACCATTAAAATATAATTTTTCCAAATTATCTTTTCCAAATATTTGCTCTACAGTTTTCATTATATAAACTTCAAAATCGTAAGAAGAACCCAAATCATTAACTTCGCAAAAATACCTTTGCTCTAATAGCTGAGTATATCCTTCATTAAAAGGTTTAAAAATATTTTTATCATTTTTTAAAGAAGCTAAATGAAGTAATTCATGATATGTTACCTTGATGTTTTTAAGTTTAAAAGAATTAAAAGTAGAACGGATTGTTACACTACCATTAACTCCAATATTATTTTCATTTTTTAACTCGCTTAAATTAAAAAATGTTTTTTTAAAATTTTTCAAAAATATCTTAGAATTAAAATTTTTACATGCTCTATTCATAACGATTAAAAATCTTTTAATTTTAAATTCCAATTCTTTAATATCATCTTTATTTTTACTGTTAATTAATTTATAATCAAATTTTACTATTATATTAGAATAACTATAATTTTTATATAATTTTATTTTATTTCTTTTTTTGTTTAAAAACGGATTATAAATAAGTTCGTCTTCGACATCTATTATTTTATCATAACTATTCATATACTCCTACAAACTAAGTATAAATAACTCTAAAGCAAGTTCTTTATCCTTTTCTCCTGTTTTAATACCTATGTCTAAATCAGCTAAATCATTTAAATATTTAAGTAATATTTCTTCAGTATATTTATAGCCTGAAAGAATAGCTAAATGAACTGGATATTTATGAACTCCAAGTATACTAGAAATATCTTCTTCAGTATATCCTTTTTTAGCAAGTTTACTAGCTTGATACATAAGTCTAAATTTACTAGCTAGTAAAGCAACTATCTTAATAGGTTCTTCATTTAATTTTATTAATTCTTTGTATGTTTTAATAGCATCTTTTTTATTTTTATTAATTATGTCATCCACAAACTTAAATATATCAACATTAATATTTTCAACCACTACATCTTCTACATCTTTATTTGTAATGGTTTTATCGTCTATTTTATATATTTTTAATTTTTCTACCTCTTGATAAATAAGTTCTAAGCTATTACCTACTCTATCAATTAATAGATTAATAGCACTGTCACTTATTTTATAATCATCAAACATACTTTTAACTGCACTATTAATATTTTTTAATGTATTAAATTCTTTTATAATTCCTTTTTCTTTAATTAATTTAACTATCTTTTTAACACTATCTATTTTCTCATTATTATTAATAAATATTATTATTGTATCACTACTGTTTTTTAAGTAGTTTTCTAATATTTCTACATTATCAATTTTTTTATTTTGTGTTCTAGAAAATATATAAGCATTTTCAACTATTATTAATTTATTATTTGAAAAAAGTGATACAGTATTTGCATCATCTAATATTTCATTTAAACTATTTATTTCTAAATCATATTTTGAAATATTAATTTCTTCTATGTTGTTTTTATTTATTATATTTTTAACTTCTTTATCTATTAAAAACTTTTCTGTTCCATATAATAAATAGTTCACTATATCACTTCCTTAATGTCTCTTTAATCGTCTTTGCAATTTTTTAACAAAAGCTACAGGTTTAGAATATATAGCAGCATCCAATCTATCATCTAATCTTCTTCTAGACTCTTCTGGAGTTATGCCTGCTCTTACAAAACAAGATTGATCTCCTGAAGTAATCCAAACTTTTTCTCCTTTTTTAACTCTTCTAAAAATAGCATGTTCACCAGAACCAATCATAACAAGCACTTTATTTCTTTTGTACAATTTATGTTTTTTATGGTATTTATTTATTAATTTTCTTTTTTCATATTCAGGCAAATTAGAATATTCTTCATAACTAATATGAAAGTTTCCTTGAAAAAAATTTTCTATGTTTCTTTTTGTTTCTTCTTTTAAATTATACATATAACACCTATTTCAATTCTTCTAATTTAACACTTACAAGTTTACTAACCCCAGATTCTTGCATTGTAATACCATATAAAACATCTACAAATTCCATCGTTTTCTTTTTATGAGTGATTACAATAAATTGTGTTTTTTCTTTTAATTTTCTTACATATTCACCAAACGCTTCAACGTTGACTTCGTCTAGTGCGGCTTCTACTTCATCCAGAATACAGAATGGTACTGGTCTAGATTTAAGTATTGCGAAAAGTAAACTTATTGCAGTAAATGTCTTTTCTCCACCAGAAAGTAAACTAATGCTTTTTAATGTTTTTCCTGGAGGACAAGCTTCTATTTCAATACCCGTTTCAAGTACATTATTAGAATCTGTAAGTTTAAGTGATGCATGTCCACCTTTAAATAATTCTTTAAATGTAATGCTGAAATTATCTTGAATTATTTTAAATGTTTTTAAGAATTCTTGTTTCATTACATTATCCATTTCTTCAATAATTTCTAGGAGTGTTGTTTCTGCTTTAGCAAGATCTTCTTGTTGATGAATTAAGAATTCGTATCTTTCACTTACTCTTTCATATTCTACTGGAGCCATTTCATTAACAGGACCTAATTCTCTAATTTTTCTTTTTAAAGAATTAACCTTATTTCTAGCAAGATTTATATCCATATCTAGTTTATATAACTTAACAGCATTCTCATAAGTCATAGAATATGTTTCATTTAATGAATTTAGTAAATTATCTAGTTTTACATCTGCTCTATTAACTTCTATTTCTAAATCATGTAGCGTAGAAGTTTTTTCATTATATAATGAATTTTCTTTCTTGATATTAAATTCAAAATCATCTAATTCACTATTTAATCTAATTCTATTATTATTTAACATTTCTAAATCAGATTCTATTTTTTGTTTTTTTTCTATAGATTCATAATATTCTTTTAATATTGTTTCTTCTTC
>JAZRAM010000117.1:0-6329 GCA_045634565.1 Bacilli bacterium | reverse complement strand
TATCTTTTATTTCTTTCATACTTTTTAAAGATATGTTTGTTCCAAATATACCATAAAATAAAATAACTATAAATGAAATTATCAAAATTATAAACGAAAATATTTTTATTTTTTTCATAAATAGTCACCTCTTTAATTTATATGGTTTCTATTATACCATAAAAAAACAAAAAAAGAATAATTATTCTATCGTAATTACCCTTTTTTTAGTAGATGTATTACCACTTGGATCTTTTGCTGTGTAAGTAATGATGTATTTACCAACTACACCATAATCAATTTCTCCAGAAAATTCTATATCGCAATAACCACTGTTATCTTCACAACTAACATTTTTCAATAAATCAAAACTTATTTCATCTTTACTAATTTTATTTTCTTTTGGTAATGTAATAATAGGTATTGTAGTATCAGCAATTATAACACTCAAAATAGTTGTATTAGCATACCCATTATTATCTACTACTGTATAATGGACTTTATATATTCCAGAAGAATTCGTAGAAATTGTATCAACTGGAATATCATTTAATAAAATATATTTTTTAACATTTTGTGTTAAATCTACTCCATTAACTGAAATCGCACTATAAATAAAATTATTAAATTCTTGATTCAAATCAAGAGTAAGTATATAATTTCCATCTGAATTTTTTGTTAAACCATCTAAAGTAATAATAGGTTTTAAATCTTCAGATGCAGTTAATTTATCTACTTCTACCGTATATAAATAATCACCTTTTAATTTAGAATGTATGTCCTTATTCTTGTATCGCGTACCTACTTTGTTAATGCTTATTACTAATTCATCTTTAAAACTTTCATTTGTTTCTGGATTAGTTAAATCATAATCAACTATACCTTCATATTTTAATTCACCAAGTGTTATATAAGTAATATTATTATTTTCTGGTAAATAATTTATATATTTTAAAGAATAATCATAAGCACCATTTAAAACTGTATCAATTTGTTTTCTATATAATGTATTTTTACTTTGATCTAATATTTCTGTCATTAAAGGAACCGAAATAACAAATATAACAGCAAGTATAACAAAAACTGCTAATAATTCTACAAGAGTAAATCCATTCTTTCTCATGCAACACCTCATTCTTTTACAAATAAACTTAAAAACTTAGCAAAATTAAATAAAATAGTATTACTTTTTTTTATAGCATAACCTTTTTCTAATGCTTTTCCACCTATAGTTAAAGCAGAAATTATTCCCATTATTATTAAAGTTATCAATAGATCATTTAAATCACTATGTTCTACTATTTTTATAGTAATAACTGCTCCAGTTGATCCTGATACTATACCACATATATCTCCAACAACATCATTACAAAAGCTTGATACTTTATCCGCATTTTTTTTTAATTTTAGAGCCATTTTAGCACCTTTAACTCTTTTAGCAACCATTGAATTAAATTGTGCTTCTTCCGCGGTCGCTACTGCAAGTCCAATCATATCAAAAATAACACCAACTAGTATAAATACTAAAGTTAAAACCGCACCTAAAATTATACCTACATTAGGTATAACTGTTTCTGAGATAAGTGTAAAAATTATCGATATTAAAAAGCTAGAAACAACTATTTTCATTATCCAATTATAATCTACTATATTTTTTTTCTTGTTTTTTTTCTTCATGTTAACCTCTATATTTGTCCTAAAATATTTAAATCGTCATTCAATTCATTTCTATTATTGTTATTTGGATTTGGAGTATCATTTTCTTCTTTTGACTCTTCTTTAGGAGTTTTTTCAGGAGTAATAATTTCTTCAGGTATATCTTCTGGAATAACTATTTCCCCGTTGTTTTCTTCTTGCACTTTATCATTAACTTTTTTATCACTTTCTATTTTTTCTTTAATCGTATCTTTTTGGTTTTTCATACCTATTATTAACAATATAGCTAAGATAATTACAATTAAATAAAGGATAGCTATTATAATATAATTTTTTTTCATTTCTTCTTGATTTATATCTGTAAAATCAGAATCTATTTCTTCTACTACTTCTTGTTCTAAAAAAGATTCTTCCTTAATTATTTTTTCATTATTTTGAGTTTTTTCTATTTCAATATTTTTATTTTCTTCCATCAATCATCACCTATTATAATTTTAACATAAAATGCTATTTTTAACAACAAAAAAAGACTAATGAATAGTCTTTAATCTATAATGGCGTTAATATAATTAACTTTGCATCTTAGGTCAAGTTGGATTTCCCTAAACTCTACTTACCGTTACCAGCAAGCGGTTCCCCTTTAAAGAATTCAGTATATTGTCACCAGATATACTACTTGATTGCCACTTAGTATGCACTGCAATCCTATATTAACAACACTCTAGAAGATTTCCTCACCAAATTTTCATTATTAATTCTTTTTTGCAAACAATATTTCAAATTGCAACTTATATAAGTTCTAGCTATAAACTTACTAAATTGTTAACCAATCATCCCTATTACTCACTCAAGACAAGCTACACTACCCATAACTTTCGCCACATGGTAGGTTTAATCCTATTTCGTATTCAGTCCGTCAGTTTGTTCGTATAGGCCAAACACAAGAATAGGTCTCCACGAATGGTGGGTCATTTGCATATGCCATTATGGATGCCCAACACTCTCATTTCCAGCACTCACCCCAATTTGGGCAAAAGAAGCAAGCACAAGAAGTTTCACAGATATGCTCTTTAACGGATTTTTAGCCCCGTCCTCATAATAAATCTCTGACTAGAATAATGTGCCATCGACATTTAACATGTTATCAAATTTAAAATTATTTGTCAAATTGAGAAAAAATCATTATTTTCTATTATATTATATGTATTTATAAGATTTCTACTACTTGTTATTATTTATTTCTTTCTCAATTATTTTAATAAACTTACTTGTGTTATTTTTATATGCTTTAGGTTTAAAATTTTTAATGTTTTTCAATATATCTTCTAAATCATCAAAATTATCTAAAGATAATATAAACCCTTCTTTAGCAAAATTCTCTATTATTTGTAATTGATGATCATTAGTATGTTCACCATATTTTTTTAATCGTGCTGCTGCAATTACTTTTTTATTATTTTTTAAACCTGCAATTATAGATCCAACACCACCATGTGTTATTAAAATATCACATTCAGAAATAAGTTTATCAAATTCATCCATAGGTATTAAATCAAATATTTCCATTTTTTTTGATTTAAAATCACTACTACATCCAGCCTGTACAATAACTTTTTCTTTAATTATTTTTTTATCTATAAGTCTTTGTATAGTTTCAAGTAATCTAGTAAATTTTTTGTCTTGAGTTCCAAGTGTAACTAAAATCATAATGTCTCCTTAATCTATTTTAAACATTCATCCAAAAATCAATTTTATCACATATTATATTATATCTATTTTGTAAAGGTTTAATAAATCGTATACAATTTATTAGTTTATTTAGAATAAATAAAACTACTTTTCTAACGTAATCTATAATAGTACAACCTATAAAAATAACTAAAACTATAATAGCTATCCAAATAAATATTTTATAACTACCTATATTATTTAACTTATCTAATCCAAACCAAGAATATAAAACAGGTCTAAATACTGCAGTTTCATGTATCAAATAAACAGGAAATACGGTAGCAGACAAAATATTTATAAATCTATTTTTAATTCTTAAAAGTGCGAATACCATGAAAAATCCCACTGAACCAATCACTACTAAAGGATTATCATAATTCATAAATACAGATTTAATTCTATTTCCTATTAGAAAAGTAAACCCACCTTTACTCATTAAGAAATTACCTATTCTAAATAAAACATAGTTTGCGATAAAACAGAGTATAAAAACTGATATAGCAATAAATATATTTTTAGCAAGTTCTATCTTATCTTTGTACATTTTTTCTTTTATTTTATCATTAATAATATATTCTCTTAAATAAGCACCTACTAAATACATAAAAATAAATTGTACTAACGAATATCCAGCTGAATTGCTAAATATTTGTTGATTTGTAAGTGTTACTAATAATGAACAAAATACAAATAAAACAATAAGTAAATTTCTAAATGTCTTTCTATCTATATTTCTTATAAACTTATTTATAAATGGTGATAAACAATAAAGAACTAAATATATCTTTATAAACCAATAATTAGAAAAATCAAAAGGAGAAATTTGCCATAAAAATTCTGATTTGCTTAATGAAATCCAACCTAATAAATATCCTAATGATGTAATTAACACCTTATAGAAATAAGTAAGAAATAATAAATTTATAAATTTTTTCATTTTAAACTTGGATTTAGATTGAAAATAACCCGTTAATAATATAAAACAGTTTACTTCTACTAATATAATTGCATAAACAGCATATATCATAGAAGTAATGTTAGGATTACTTGCATTTAATATTCCACCCCAACTAAAAGTATGGCCTGTAATAATCATGAGCATACAAATAACCCTAAGTAATTCAAAATTTGATTCTCGTTTTAACTTCATAAACCCTCCTGAATTAGTATATCCATCCTGCACATATCGCTTTAGGATATAATTCTAACATACTTTCCCATTGCACAACAAATGTATTCGCAATAGGATAAATCAATTTACCTGATAATGTTTTTGTTTTACTATTAGCAAACGTTTCTATAAATATTATTTTACTACCAAGAAGTCTACCTATATAACAAATTGGGACTGCAGTATGAGTTCCAGTAGTAACTATAACTTCCGGTCTTATTTTTATATACAGTATAAAAGACTTTATTATATTATAAGTAAATTTAAATATATAACTAAACTTATGGTCTTTAGTACCATAAACTAAATAATTAACTTTATCGAATTTTTGTTTTAACCCTACAGTTGATTTAGTTTTTTCAGTTATTAAATATGAATTATATTTTTTAAATAATGGTTTTAATTGTAATAATTCACTTAAATGTCCTCCAGTTGAAGATATAAATAAAACCTTTTTATTATCATTTTTTTCTTTATA
This sequence comes from Bacilli bacterium, assembly GCA_045634565.1. Classification (GTDB taxonomy): domain Bacteria; phylum Bacillota_I; class Bacilli_A; order RF39; family UBA660; genus UMGS1613. Next base: position 1,314 of record JAZRAM010000117.1, on the reverse strand, counting down.
AATTTTATTATATAAGAAACCTATCATTATTAAATATATAGGGAAAATTTGAGTATCATATATACTATTTTCAGACATAACACTAACTGCTAAAAAACTAAAAGAAACTAGGAGCGCTATAGAAGATAAATAATATATTTTGTTATTTTCTTTCCAATTAGAAAAGAAAATTAATAAAAATTTTAAAACTAATAAGAATACAAATATAGAAAACATAATTATAGAAATAATTCCTGTTTCAGCATACATTAAAATCAAAGATGAATGTGGATGAACTTTTCTTAAATTATATTCTGAATATAACAAATCAAACTCTTCACTATTCATATAATCAATGTATGTTCCAAATCCTACTCCAGTATATTTATTACTATTAGCTATTTTATTAGCTATATCAGCAAAAGCTGCTCTATGATGTAAAGAATAATCATTAAACTTAGAGTTCTCATCATATTCAATATACTCTTCGTCATTATTGTCACCTGTGTCAATACTTGGTAAAAAACCTGTTAAATTATCTAAAACAACTAATCCATCATTTATTGAATTTTTAATCAATGTTTTTGATCCAGGTATAAAATATGACATCAAAACGATAGATAATATAACTAATAATGTTTTATAATTAAATAGAAGTTTTCTAAATAAAAATAGGCATATAATAAACATTACAATAAATATCAATACAGCACTTCTAGTAAATGTAAATATTAAGCATGCATAAAGTAATATAAATATTATTAAATATAACCAACTAGTTTTACCATTTGTTATAAATAATTTGTATAAAACTACCGGAACTAACATATTTACAAATAATGCATAATAACAAGGATTAAAGAATGTAGATTTAATTCTTCCTAAAGCTCCAGGATACATATAATTACTTAATTTAAATAAATTAACATCAAAGAAATATGAAATAAAACCATATAATATAGTTAATAAAACACCTGAGATAAATACAATAAAAAGTGTCTTGTGTTCTTTTTTGGTAAAATCAATTTTTGTAACTAAATAAAAATCCAAAAAGAATAAAATAAATTTTACAATAGTATAACAACTTATTATAATATTTTTTGAAACAAACAACGATGGTATAGTAAACAAAATAAATAAGCTGTATATTATAACTAAAGGTTTTAAATTAATATTATTAAACTTAATTCTTTTTAACTTATAATCAACAAAAACTATTATAGGAAATAAGCCTAGTAACCCTACTCTTATAGGTAAGCTTTCAAAAAAGAAATCTGATTTTGGTATTGCAACTAATAAAAATATCATTATACAAGAATACCAAAAAGAAAATGA
>JAZRAM010000116.1:0-2838 GCA_045634565.1 Bacilli bacterium | reverse complement strand
CTCTTTCCACACAGTAATGAAAACGGCGATTTAATTCATTACAAAAATTTTTTGCGTCTTTTTCATTTTTAAATGTCATATGTACATGTCTGATATATTTACTTTTTTGAAATTGTGCGTGATAAGTTGTTCCAATATAATAATAAAAATCTTTAGGAAGTAGATTAAATAGGCGATAGAAAATATTAAAATAAGAATCTTTTTTATAAAAAGGATAGGTAAAACTATAAAATTTATCAGTCATCCTAATCTCATAGTTTTTATTTTCATCCTGCTCTATCTTGAAATACATTATAGCCCAAACTCCTTTAGAAAATCATTATAGCTGATTGATTCAGCGTGAGAGAGAAAACTAAATCCAACTATTAATTCTTTTTGTGGTGGATTCTCCGAAGGGGCTGGCCCGCCGTAAGTAGAATAGGCCTTAAAAGAATTTTGTTCTTTAATATACTTAGATACTGTTGTTGCTGATACGCCTAACTTTTTTGCGACAGCGGAATAAGTTCCTAATTCTTCATACAATTCTAGCATCTGCTGTATAATTTCAGAGGTAATTTTCTTTGCCATATTATCTACTTCCTTTCTATGATATATTATAGCATAGTTTGATTAAAATGTCAAATATTAAAAACTTAATTGATTTATTGCGGCAAGCATATCCATTATGCCCGCGAGAAAAGTAAAATCGATACTTGCTTGTGCTAAAGCATTTTCAAATTCATTTGCCCAAATAGTTTTTGATGCATTACCGCCCCTCAGACTATCTTTATTATAAGTTTTTGTACTATTGATTTGAACCCCTGTTTGAGAATAATATTTTTCTGAAATACCTAATAAATCATTTGAAGTTTCTTTTAATCTATTAAGAATAATTTCTAAAACAATTGAAGAAGGATAATAATTTGAATTAAGTACATAAAGATTTAAAATAGATGGAGAACTTGGAATAATATTTGTTTTGAGTTCTTGCGCGGCATATTGGATTTGTGAGCCTCCGTAATTAAACATCAACATAGCTGCGGCGAAAGACAGATATTTTTCTATTGGTTGTTTTAAATTTTTTCCTAATGCTCCAGATGAGGTATTAACTACTGCGGTTAAAAGCCAATTCGCGTCTAGAGGAGTTATTCCTCCTAGCTCATACATATTTTGTAAATTATCTAAAGCAGTAGAGATGTCTTTACCTAAAGTTCCTCCAACAAAGCCAATTTCATTATTAAAACTGGTTAAATCTTTAACACTACCCTGAATAAAAATACTCTCTTTAATTCTTTTTAATTCCATTTCTAATTGTTCGCTTTTAAGTTGAGCATTTTTTAGAGCAGCAATTTTTTCATCAATTATCTTTTTAAAAATTTTAGTAGCTTCGGCGTCGGTCGTTGCGGTTTTTAATTTACCAAATTTTTTTTGTCTAAAATTTATTTCGGCTAAACTAATTTCTTCTCGAAGACTATTTGTTAAAGCATTATTTATTGATTTATCTAAAGTTTGGGGAATATTAATAGTTATTACAAAGTCATTTTTTAAATTAAGTTGTGCATCTACGGTTATACCTGAATCATTTATTCTAATCGCTCCTTGAATGGCACTTATATATTCTGAATAATTGGGACGGTTAATTGAAACGATTAAGCCACTGACAATTTTTGAAACATTATCATACGTTGTTTGTTTCGATAAAGCAGAGCCTAAACTGCGAGACAATCCTGATCGAATTTCTCCTGGTCTTCTCATTTGTTTTTTTTCTTCATCAGTCAAGCTTTCTTTAGGCTTTTTTTTGAGTTTCTCTTTAATTTCTTCTGCGTAGGAAAGATCGCTAAACCTCTCCTTAAAACTTTTGGTTTTACCACTAGAAAGAGCTTGGTCCAATAATTCAAATAATTCATCATTCTGATCCTGATTTAGATCTTGAAAAAGTTTCGTTAGTCCCACACCAGATATTTTTCCTGTAGCCATATCCCTGTGAGATTCAAGTGATTGTAAATTTTTAATAACTCTTCCTTTTGTAGAAAAATTTTGAAAAGACAAATTTTGAATTCTTCCTTCAATTTCGTTTACGATTTGAGATGAATCTAAATCTTCTAAGATCGCCTCTGTTATATACGGTAAAAGATAATTAAGAATATCTTCCTCGGTGATTAAATTTGCTCCCGTTTGGTTAATCAAAGAAATTAGTGCTTCTTTTTTGTCTTCAAAGATTTTACGAATTATTTCTTCTGCTTGTGCGGTTCTTTTTTGAGCCATAGTTTTTGGGAGGTCATTTAACAATTGTTTAAAGGGATTTTTTTCTCCTCCATGATAAGTGCCTCCGCGGGAGATATAGTAATTTTTTTGGTCTTCCTGCCAACGTGCCCGCTCTTCAGCGTTTAAATCTTTAATAATACTGTCTATATTATTTTTTAAAACCCTTTGCCTTTGTTGTTCTAACTCAATATTTTTTTTGAAATTATTTAATCCCTGAAAAGCTAAATTTATTGCGGCAGTAACAGCAATATAATCAAACTGTTCTGTACTATAGCAAAGAGAATAAATTTTTTGATGAAAAGTAGGAAAAGTTTTAAAGAGGGGGTTATCTAAAAAGTTATTTTTTAAAAATTGTATTTCTGCTCGCTGTGCTTGAATTAAAGCTTGTTCTAATAATTTTATTACATTTTTTATTTTTTTACCGGAATCATTATCATCCTTTGAAGCTTGTATTTCATTTAAATGTTTTTGTAAATATTTTTGGGCAGCAGAAGCAAGCGCAGGATTATCATTCAATAAACCGCTATAGTAAATATATCTTGGTCCCACTTTTATCTCATTATAAATACTACTTTTTGTAATAGCCATAAAAAA
>JAZRAM010000115.1:0-9140 GCA_045634565.1 Bacilli bacterium | reverse complement strand
AAATAAAAGAAAAAGACAATGTAGAAATAGTTAATATGATTTATGAAGTAAGAGGACAACAAGTAATGCTTGATAGTGACGTTGCTTTACTTTTTGGTTATGAAACAAAATATTTAAACAGGCAAGTTCAAAGAAATATAGAAAGATTTCCAGAAAATTATTGCTTTCAATTATCAGAAGAAGAATATGATAACTTGAGGTGCCAAAATGTCACCTCAAGTTTAGAAGATAATCATGGTGGTAGAAGATATCTTCCTTATGTTTTTACAGAATATGGTATAACAATGTTGGCAGGAATATTAAAAAGTGAAATTGCAGTAAAAGTGAATTTGAGGATAGTAGATGCATTTATAAATATGAGAAAATTTCTAAATGAAAATAAGGATATCTTTAAAAGATTAACTACAGTAGAACATAAAATGTTAGAGTATGATGAAAACTTTGAAAAAATATTTAATGCTTTAGAATCTAAAAAAATAGAGAAACAAAAAATATTTTTTAATGGAAAAATATACGATAGTTATAGTTTAATAATAGATTTAATTAAGGAAGCAAATAGTAAAATAATTATAATAGATAATTATATAGATAAAAGTATATTAGATATGTTAGTTTATAAGAAAGAAAAAGTAAGAATAGAATTAATAACAAGTTCTCGCTATTTAACTGAAACTGATATAAGTAAATTTAATAAACAATATCCTAATTTAAAAATAAAATATAGTAATCTATTTCACGATAGATTTATCATAATAGATGAGAATTTAATACCACCTAGGTGCTATTAAAAGACTTAGGTAAGAAATGTTTTGCTATAAATAAGATAGAAAATCTAGATAGTTTTAATACAATATTAGATGTAATAAATCAATAATTCTTTTATATACAAATCAGTAAAACTATGTTATAATGTATCTAGACTAGGAGGTAGTTATGAAAGATAGAAAAGGGATAATAATAAGTGTACTTATAATAGTAGTTTTAATATATTCTGGATTATGTATGTTTACTGATATTTTTCACAAATACATACTACTTGATTATATAATGTTATTTTTAATATTTGTTATAGGAATAGTTATACTTAGATTTGCTTTAAAAATAAATAAAATGGATTTTACATCTAAAGATAAATTATTTAATTCTTTAGTACAAAGTCCAGATTCTGTTTATATTTTGGTTCATGCAAAAAGTAAAAAAGTAGTTTACTTATCAAAAAATGTTGAAGATGTATTAGGTATAAATATAGGTAATAAAAGTCTTGAAGATATAGTTTTCAGAGTAATAAATATACCTGCAATAAAAAGTGAAATAAATAGTTGGGATAGAAATACAGAATATGTAAGTCAAATGGTTGCGTATGATAATCCTAAATATAATCATGAAATGTGGGTAAAGGTTAAAATATTTATTTATAAAGAAAAGAATGAAGAATATTTTGTTATAAGAATATTAGATGCTACAAAAGAACACAAACGTCAACACCTTCTAATATCTCAAGCAGCAAATATAAAATCTCATGAAAGTATTTTAAATCAAATAACAACTAAATCTTATGATTTAGAAATGAATATAAATTTAACACTCAATTCTTATGAATTAAAATATTTTAAAAAAGATAATTTATATTTTGGTGAAGAAAAGAGGGGTAAATATGTAGAAGAGTTAAATAAACTTTTGGAATATATCAATGAAAATGATAGAGATTTAGTTTATTCTAATTTAAATATAGAAGCTTTAAAAGAACACTTTACTAAATATGAATTAGATAGTGTAGTTATTAGGTATAGAATAGGTAATGAAGTTAAAAATAATACATGGCTTGAAAGTACAATATTCTTTATAACTAATAGACAAAAGAATGTAGTATCAATATTAACTAAAAATGTAACTGAGAGTGCTGAAAGTATTAGAGAACAAAATGTAATGTTGCAAAATGCATTAAATGATGCTAAGTTAATGAATAAAACTAAAACAGAATTAATTTCTACAATATCTAGAGAAATAAGAACACCTCTAACTAATATAGTCGGTTTAAGTGATTCTTTATTACATGAATCTCTACAAGATAGTGTTAAAGAAGATATAAAAAATATTAACGATTCATCAAATGAGATGGTGCACATAATAGATGATTTATTAGATACCTCTAAAATAGAAAAAAGGGTTATAGAAAAAAATGAAACAGAGTATAGTCTTTTGAAAATGTTTAAGAGAATAGAAATGAATGCTAAAGAATATAAAGGAGAAAAACCTATTAAAATAAATATTAATATGGATAATAATCTACCTGTTATATTATTTGGTGATGCTAGAAGAATAGTAAAAGCTTTAGATGAAATAATAAATAACGCTATTAAATATACAGATGAAGGTGTTATTGATATAAATGTTAGAGGAGAAAAAATTTCTAATAATGTTAAATTGATTGTAGAAGTAATAGACACCGGTAGTGGTATTGAAGAAGATAAATTAAATACCATTATGAATGATAATTCTAATAAAGGAATAAGTGCAGTTAAAAATTTAATGAAGTTATTAGATGGTAAACTAGAAATTGAAAGTAAAGTAGGAGAGTTTACTAAAGTTACAACTACTTTTATGCAAAAAATAGTTGAAGATAATAAAGTAAGAGAAATGATGCATAATAATAAGATTGCTGAAGAGTTTAGTTTAAAAGGTAAACGAGTTTTAATAGTTGATGATAATAAATTAAACTTAAAAGTTACAAATAGATTATTAACTGCATATGAACTTGATATAACACTTCTAGAAACTGGAGAAGAATGTATAGATCTTGTTAAAGAACAAAATAATTTTGATTTAATATTAATGGATCAAATGATGCCTGGGTTAGATGGTACAACTACTATGAATAAATTAAAAGAAATTGAAGATTTTAATACTCCAATAGTAGTACTTACTGCAGATGCTATGGAAGGTCAAAAAGAAAAATATTTAGCTAGTGGCTTTAATGATTATATATCTAAACCAATAGATAAAGTAGAATTATCTAGAGTATTAAAAAAATTCTTAAAGGATAAGTGATTATCCTTTTTCTTTACACATTTCTTCATTATTATTCTTTAATCTATTTAAAAATCATAATAAAAGTGTTATAATTATGATGGAGGATATTTGTATGGAATTAAATGAAATATTAAATATATATATAGAATTAGAAAAAAGAGTAAATGATTTATGGAGGTCACTTTGACCCAGAAGTAAAAAAAAATAGAATTAAAGAATTAGAAGATATCATGAATGGTCCTGACTTTTGGGATGATAAAAAAAGTAGTGAAGAAGTATTAAACGAATTAAATCAATTAAAAAGTAAAATAAGCAATATAGAAGAATTAAAAAATAATATAGAGTCTAATTTAGAAATTGCTAATATGATAAAAGAAAGTAATGATTTAGAAATGCAGGAAATGATTTCTAATGATATAGATGAAATAAAAGAAAAATTAGATAATCTAGAATTAGAATTATTATTAAACAATCCTTATGATAAATGTGATTGTATACTTGAAATACATCCAGGAGCAGGAGGAACTGAATCTTGTGATTGGGCTAGTATGCTTTATAGAATGTATACGAGATGGTGTGAAAAAAATAATAAAAAAATAGAATTATTAGATTATCAAGATGGAGAAGAAGCAGGGATAAAAAGCGTATCTTTTATAGTTCATGGGCCTAATAGTTACGGATATTTAAAAAATGAAAAAGGTGTTCATAGACTTATTAGAATTAGTCCATTTGATTCAAATAGTAGAAGGCATACTTCATTTGCTTCAATAGATATAACGCCTCTTTACAATAATGTAGAAATAGATATTGAAATAAAAGAAAGTGATATTAGAGTTGATACTTATTGTGCTTCAGGACATGGTGGACAAGGTGTTAATACAACACCATCAGCTGTTAGAATAACTCATTTTCCAAGTAAAATAGTTGTTACTTGTCAAAATGAAAGAAGTCAAATAAGAAATAAAGAAACTTGTATGAATGTACTTAAAAATAAATTATATCAATTAGAAGTTGAAAGAAGAGAAAAAGAGTTAAAAAATATTAAGGGTGAAAATAGTGAGATTAATTTTGGTTCACAAATAAGGACTTATACAATGTGTCCTTATACGCTTGTAAAAGACCATAGAACTAATACTGAAAATCCTAATGTAGATAAAGTATTAGATGGTGATATAGATAAATTTATTTATGATAATTTAAAATTAGGAGTGAGATAGATGTTGTTTTTTAAAAAAGATATAATGAATACTGATATATTAAAAGTATTAAATAAAAAAAATAGATTAAAGAGATATACATTTTTAGTAATTGGATGTTTTTTATCGGCTTTCACTTTTAATGTATTTTATTCACCTAATAATTTAGTTACTGGTGGAATATCAGGTTTATCTATAGTAATAGAAAATATTACAGGATTACCAACTTCTGTATTTATTACAATTTCTTATATAGTACTACTAATATTAAGTTATTTAATATTAGGTAAAGAATCAACTAAGTATTCAGTAATAGGATCTATTCTTTATCCTTTGTTTGTCAATTTAACAAAACAAATGCCAGAATTAATTCATTTTAACGTAGATAATATGCTTCTTATAAGTTTATTTGGAGCAGTTATATCCGGTATAGGATCAGGTCTTACTTTTAAATATGGATTTTCTACAGGTGGTAGTGATGTAGTTGTACAAATATTATCTAAATATTTTAAAGTGTCTATAGGGACAGCAAGTAAAATACTTAATTTCATAATAATACTTGGATCTGGTTTCTTTATAGGAAAAGGTAATTATGCTTATCAATGGGAAACTGTTATGTATGCAATGATTGCTGTATATATATCAACTATGCTTACTGATAGAGTTTTACTTGGAATATCAGATGCTAAATCTTTCTATATAATTACAGAACACGAAACTTCTATAAAAAATTTCTTAATGAATGTACTTGGAAAAGGGGTTACTGTATTAGAAGGAAGAGGCGGATATACAGGAGATAGAAAAAAAGTTCTTATGTGTGTTATACCTACAAAACAATATTTCCTTGCTAAAGAAGGAATACTTGAAATAGATAAAGATGCGATTGTACTTATAAATGATGTTTATGAGTCTTCAGGAATAGAATAGGAGGAAATATGGATTTAATAAAAATAAGAGATGTCAAAAAGACATATAAAACAGGAACAACTGCTATATATGATTTAGATTTAAATATTAAAAAGGGTGAATTTGTATTTATTATAGGTTCAACTGGATGTGGTAAAAGTACACTAATTAAAATGCTATATAGGGAAGAAAAGCCAAGTAGCGGTAAAATACTTGTAGGAGGACTTGATGTAGGCAAAATTAAGAATAGAAAAGTTTATAAACTTAGAAGAAAAATTGGTGTAGTATTCCAAAATTATCAATTATTACCCAATGAAACAGCTTATGAAAATGTTGCTTTTGCACTAGAGGTATTAGGATTACCTAAAGATGAAATACACGCTAAAGTTATGAAAGTTTTAGATTTAGTAGGACTAAAAAATAAAGCTAAACAATATCCTAGACATTTATCTGGGGGAGAACAACAAAGGGTTGCAATCGCAAGAGCTATAGTTAATGGTCCAAAAATACTTATTTGTGACGAACCTACAGGAAACCTAGATCCAAAAACTAGTATGGAAATTATGGAAGTGTTAGAAGCTATTAATGAACTTGGTACTACAATAATTATGGTTACTCATGATATTAGTATAGTTAAGAAAATGAAGAAAAGAGTTGTATTACTTGATTCTGGTAGAGTAGTAAGAGATTATAAGGAAGGTGAATACAAGTAATGAAAGCGTTTAGAATATTAGGAAGAAATATAAGAGATTCATTTAAAAGTGTATTTAGAAACTTTTCGTTATCTTTAGCTTCTATATCTTGTATTACAATTACTCTTATAGTAGTAGCTGTTGCTATAATACTTTCAATAAATGTAACTAATTTTACTAAAATAGTAGAAAGAGATGTTACTATAGTTGCTTTTCTTGATGTAGATATAACTGAAGAAGAAAAAGAAGATGTATATGATCAAATAATTGCTTTAGACAATGTGGAAATAAATAATGTAGAATTTATAGATAAAATGGATATATCTAAAGATATGATGGCATCTAGTGATGTGTTTGACAGTATAATGGGAGAGTGGACTAGAGAAGAAAGCCCTATTCAAGATACATATCAAATAAAAGTAACTGATATCAATTTAATAAATAAAACTGCTGAAGAAATAAAAGATATAGAAAATGTAGATGTAGTTAAATATGGTGAAGGAATGGTAGAACAATTAGTATCTGTATTTGATGCTATTAGAAAAGGTACTTATGTAGTTGTGATTGCTTTAATACTTGTTACTGCGTTCTTAATAGCTAATACTATAAAAATAACTATTATGTCTAGAAAAAGAGAAATAGAAATAATGAGACTTGTAGGTGCTAGTAATATAAATATTAAAATACCATTTATATTTGAAGGGTTGATTTTAGGTATGTTAGGAGCAGTTATACCAATAGCTATAACACTATATGGCTATACAGCGATCTATGATCATTTTGGTGGACAACTATTTACTAATTTTATAAAGTTAGTCGAACCAACCCCATTCATTTACTACACATCACTTGCTTTAATGCTAATAGGTATGGTAGTAGGGATGATAGGAAGTAGTAGATCGGTTAGAAAATATTTAAAAATATAAACAGTGAGAAATCACTGTTTTATATTTACAAACATAAACTTAAAATGATAAAATTAAAATGTATGGAAAGTAGTGATTTTATGAAATATGATTTAATAGTAGTTGGTATGGGACCTAGTGCAGCATTTCTAGCTTATGAGTTAATTGTGTTAAATAATTATAAAAATGTTTTATTGATAGATCAAGGAAAATCAGTAGAAAAAAGAATTTGTCCAATTGAAAAAACTGGTAAATGTGTTGGGTGCAAACCTTATTGCAACATAACTTGTGGATTTAGTGGAGCAGGTGCTTTTTCAGATGGTAAACTTAATTCATATCACCTTTCTTCTCGAGATAAAGATGGAAATATATATTTAGGCGGTAATGATGGTGGATATTTTAGAGAATATATGTCAGAAGAAGAAATTTGTGATTTATTAACTTATACTGATAATATTTATTTGAAGTTTGGTGCTGATCCAAAGTTACATGGAATAGACCACATAGAAGAGATAAAAGAATTACAAAGAAAAGCAAGTAAACAAAACTTAAATTTAGTTTCATTTCCAATAAGACATTTAGGTACTGAAAAATCTCATATACTTTATGGGGATATAGAAAAGTATTTAAAAGAAAATGATATAAATATGTTATTTGAAACTGAAGTAAAAGATATAATAGTTGAAAATAATGAAATTAAGGGTGTTAAAGTACATAAAATAAAAGAAAAAATTGATGAAGAAATATATAGTGATAAAGTAGTACTTGCTGTAGGTAGAAAAGGTGCTTCTTGGCTTAGTGATATATGTACTAAACATAAAATAGAAACTAAGTTAGGAAGTGTTGATATTGGAATAAGATATGAATTACCTGATAAAGTTATGGAAAAGATAAATGAATATATGTATGAAGGAAAGTTTATTGGTAGACCATTCCCATATGGAGATAAGGTTAGAACTTTCTGTCAAAACCCAAGTGGTTTTGTATCTGCTGAAGTTTATGACAATGGACTTACTTTAGTTAATGGACATTCTTATAAAGATAGAAAAAGTACTAATACTAATTTAGCTATACTTGTTTCTCATCATTTTACATATCCATTTGATAAACCAATTGAATATGGAGAAAATGTTGCTCAAAATCTTAATAGACTTGGTGGGAATGCTATAATGGTTCAAAGACTAGGAGACATTTATCGTGGTAGAAGAACTTGGAAAGAAGATTTAGAGAATAATAGTGTAGAACCTACTTTAAAAGCTGCTGTTCCAGGTGATTTAACTTATGGATTAGGTTATAGAACTATGACAGACATTTTACAGTTTATTAAAGATGTAGATAAAGTAGTAGAGGGATTCGCGCACCCAGATAATCTTTTATATGGACCTGAAATAAAGTTCTATAGTAATGAAGTAGTTCTTAATAAAGACTTTATGACGAGCGTTAAAGGATTATATTCTATAGGAGATGGCGGTGGTCTTACTACGGGACTTATGATGGCATCATGTGCTGGAGTTAAGATGGCTAGAATTTTAAGTAAAAAATAAAATTTATAGTATTTTTGAAAAGTTGTAATAGTAAAAACTACAGGGAATAGTAAACTGTCTGTAGTTTTTTTATTACTGTAAAAATAATATTGTAATTAAGCAAAAATGTTCATTTGATTAAATAATTTGTATATGTTATCTTGATTTAAAGGAGATGATTATATGAATTATTATAATGAAATAAAAGAACAACTAATCAACAATGAAGTATATAAAAAAGTAAAGGATTACAGTAAAAATAGAAATGAATTAGAAATTTATTATAACGTAGGAAAACTAATGTAGGAAAAAAATATGATTATAAAACATTATTTAAAATAAGGAAATTTTATTTAATGAGTGAAAAAGTCGTGACATTGTCGCGACAATTAAGTTGGAGTCATTATGTAGAGTTGTTAAAGTTTGATGATATAAATGAAATTAACTATTATATTGATATTTCAATAAGACAAAAATTAGGAGTAAGAGAACTTAGGTATAAAATAAAAAATAAAGAATATGAAAGATTACCTGTTGAGACAAAGAATAAACTAATAGTTAAGGAAGAAACAAAAGTAAGTGATTTTATAAAAAATCCAATACTGATTAAAAATAGTTATGATTATGAAAAGATGACAGAAAAAGTATTAAAAAGATTAATATTAGAAGATTTACCTAATTTCTTAAGTGAACTAGGCAATGGATTTTGTTTTATAAAAGATCAATACAAAATAAAGATAGGAGATAGGAATAACTATATAGATTTGCTTTTATATAATATAAAATATAATTGTTATGTAGTAGTTGAATTAAAAGTTACAGAACTCAAGAAAGAGCATTCATAAAAAGTTGCATTACTAACACTCTTTACACTATTAGGGATAGTGA
>JAZRAM010000114.1:0-6018 GCA_045634565.1 Bacilli bacterium | reverse complement strand
CATTTTTAGTAGTTACAAAACTATCTTTATCTAGTTTTAACATATTAGAAATAGTATCTATATTATCTAATTCTTTATAATAAATATTATATTCTTTAATAGAATTTTCTAATTTAACTTTTCTAATCTTAGTAATTAGTTCTAATGTATAATCTAATTCAACATCAAAATCAAAAGCTTTATTATATTTAGGATAACTACTTAACATTATAGATTCTACTTCTTTTATCGGTAACATAGAATATATTTCTTCTGTAACAAATGGCATAAATGGGTGTAATAATTTAAGTATATCTGTTAAAACTTTTAATAGAACACTCTTAGTAGTATTATTCATATTATGTTTAGCAAGTTCTATATACCAATCACAGAAATTATCCCATATAAATGAATAAAGTTCACTACCTACTACATTGAATTCATATTTTTCCATATGTTTTCTTGATAATTTGACTAAATTATTTAATTTATTTAATATCCATTTATCACTTATACTTAAGTTATCAAGTGTATAAGTATCAGTATTTAAATCTTCTATATTCATTAAAAGAAATCTAGATGCATTCCAAAGTTTATTGATGAAATTCCAAGTACTTTTAACTTTTTCTTCATCATATCTTAAATCCATTCCAGGAGCACTTGAAGTAGCAAGGAAATATCTTAAAGAATCACATCCATACTCTTCAATTACATCCATAGGATCTACACCATTACCTAAAGACTTACTCATCTTTCTACCTTGTTTATCGCGAATAAGTCCGTGTATTAAACAATCTTTAAATGGTCTAGTATCAGTAAATTTTAATCCTTGGAAAGTCATTCTATTTACCCAGAAAGGTATAATATCATAACCAGTTACAAGCACATCATTTGGATAATATCTATCTAAGTCATCTGTTTTATTAGGCCATCCCATAGTAGCAAAAGGCCAAAGAGCACTACTAAACCAAGTATCAAGTACATCGTTATCTTGTACCCAATCTTCTCCCTCTGGAGCTTCAATTCCTACATATATTTCATCATCTTTGTACCAAGCAGGTATTCTATGTCCCCACCATAATTGACGAGATATACACCAGTCATAAGTAATTTCCATCCAGTGATTCATAGTTTTTTCAAATCTAGATGGTACAAAGTTTACCTTACTATCTTTATCTTTTTGATTATCTAAAACTCTATCAGCTAAAGGTCTCATTTTAACAAACCATTGTTTAGAAAGATATGGTTCAACTACTGCATCTGTTCTTTCACTATGACCTACACTATGAGTCATTTTTTCTATACTAATAAGTATTCCAGATTCAGTTAAGTCTTTAACAAGTTCTTCTCTACATGCTTCTCTAGTCATTCCTACATATTTACCAGCATTTTCATTCATAGTAGCATCTTCATTCATAACTATTACTCTTTCTAAGTTATGACGATTTCCTACTTCAAAGTCGTTAGGGTCATGAGCAGGAGTTATTTTAACTACACCTGTACCAAATTCCATATCAGCGTGTTCATCACCTACTACTGGAATTAGTTTATTAAGTACTGGTAATACTACATTTTTACCAATTAAATGTTTATAACGTTTATCTTCTGGATTAACAGCAACTGCTGTATCTCCAAATAAAGTTTCAGGACGTGTTGTAGCAACTTCTAAATATTCATCACTACCTTCTATAAAATATTTTAAGTGATAGAAAGCACCTTCGTCATCTTTATAAATAACTTCTTCATTACTTAAAGCTGTTTTAGCAACTGGATCCCAGTTTATTATTTTTTCTCCTCTGTAGATTAAACCTTCATCATATAATTTTTTGAAAACATATTTAACTGCTTTTGTAAGATTTTCATCTAAAGTAAATGCTTCTTTTCTATAATCTAAAGCAAGTCCAAGTTTAGCCCATTGTCTTCTTATATTATCTGAATATTCATGAGTCCATTTCCAACATTCATCAAGAAAACCTTCTCTACCTAATTCATATTTATTTATTCCATTATCTTTTAATCTGGCAACTACTTTTGCTTCAGTAGCAATCGCAGCATGGTCCATTCCTGGTAACCACAATGTATCAAATCCATCTAACTTTTTATAGCGAATCATAATATCTTGTAAAGTTGTATCCCAAGCATGACCTAAGTGTAATTTACCTGTTACATTAGGTGGCGGGATAACTATACAATATGGCTTCTTACTTAAATCTCCTGATTCAAAATATCCTTTTTCTTTCCAATTATTATATTTTTCCTTTTCTACTTCAATGTGGTTATATTTCTTTTCTAACATAATATCATCCTTTCAAATAAAAAACTCACGTCCTATATAAGGACGTGAGATTGACGTGGTACCACCTTAATTTGTATATTTCTATACCTTAATATTTTAACGGAATAACCGGAATACTCTATTTACTTAAGTATTCAACTCCCTTGCTACCTTCATATATCTTTCATTAAGAAAAGTTCTCAGCTACTACTTTTCATCTCTTGTAATTAATTAATATATTACTCCTCAAGTTCAAAGTTTTTATATATTATAAAATATTTTTTCTATTTTTTCAATACTAAAGTTGTTTTATTTTCTGTATTACAGTAAATTCATAACTACTTGGTAGAATATTAGTATCTATATTAATAATTCCATTGATATCAAAATTACTTGATATCTTAGGCAAAGTTACATCTATTTCTTGTGGCGTTGCCAATTGATAAACCGCATAAGGAGTAGTATTTCCATTATTACTAAGATAATTTATCAATAATTCTTTTGTTTCAAAAACTTGTCTTGTATATACGTACAACATTCTATTTACTTGACCAAATCTTAAATTTTCGTGTTTAGGGGAAGCCCAATCACCTGCATTCGCAAGTAATACATTACAATAACCTTTAATAGCAACACCAGACTTCATTGTAGTAGGTGCAAGATAACCATTTCTATAATATTTTCCACTAAGTACTGGTGTATTTTGTACATCAAAACGCATTCCACTTAAATTTTCTAAATTATTCTTTTTATATAGTTTTTGAGTACTAAAGTTAATATAATCAGATTCACTTACATTCATTAAAACATTATCTAGTGTTATATTAGTAACATTTAGTCCCTGATATTTTTCATACTCTGTTGCTTGTTCTCCTTTTTCTATTTGTATATCAGTAAATACTGCTTCATAACTAGCATTTGAACATGGCCCATAAAAATATAAACCATAGAAATTATCATCTATAAAATTTGGTGGGATAACTATTGTTGCACTTTGCTTGTTATATGAAATTAAATTAAATGATTTAACATTACTATTTTTAGAAAGAAATGTTATTGCTCCCATTGAACATCCATTATCAATTTCACCATTAATTGTTTCAATCTTTCTAGATACAGTTATAGTGTCCCCCTCTTTTAAACCTGTCATTTCTAAAAACTTAGAAGGTTTTATTCCAACAGATGTAGCATAACCAGAAAGTTTAATTCCATTTTCTACTTGTTTAATAGTAGAAGTTTCTTTTATTTGTGTATAATCAAATAAATTTTTACCACTAACTTTTATAGGTATTTCATATTTTCCAGTTGTTTCATTATAATCTCCTACGCCTAAAACTTCACTTGGATTTTGTGGAGATGGAATAATTATATATTCTTCATAAGTTGTTGCCTTCGTTCCTTTTTCTAATTGAATTTCTTTTAAATATCCATACGTTTCATTGTATGCATATGTATATATCCCTACTAATGTTTTGTTTTTTTCTGTTACATAACTAGCTGTAGTCCAAGACTCTGAATTTAATATTTTAAGTGGTGAACTAGAAATAGTAGTTGTTCCATCTGAATAAACAAATTCTATTGAAAATATTGGAGATGTTGTTTCTAACCAAGTTTCTCCACTACCTTTATATTTTAAACTAAATGTATATTGTGTTTTATTATCACATTGAACCGGAAAATAATTAGAACTATCTAATCCATATCCTGCAAGTTTTAATACTTTTTCACCCTCAAGTTCAACAAATTCATATGCTGCTCCTTCTGTCGCAGTATTATTTTTTTCTTGCCATTTAACAAATCTATCAACATTAAATATATTTTTACTAATTTTTGTTTCTTGATAAGTATTACCACTTATTGTATAGTCCACAATATCAATTAAATTATTTATTTTATTATTAGAAGTTACAATACTAGGTTTTCCCAAATAAACATCATATAAATTATCGTTAGAAACCATAGTTAAATACTTTTCTGATAATTTATATCCATCAAGCATTTCTTTTTCAACAGATGAATTTAGATTCTCTATTTTTATACTATCTTTTTGTATACCATTTTCATTAGCATATTCAATTGCTTCTTCTTTTAATATTTCTAAGACTTGTCTATATGAAAGATCATACACATTATAAATGTTGTCTGTTGTTTCTTTTCTTGTTTTATCTAAAATTAATTTTCTACTACTTAAAAGTGTGAGTGTTAAGGTTATTAATATTACAGCCATTATTAATATCATGTACATTATTGTTGATATTGCAAAGCCTTTATTATTAAGTTTCATCTCATCACCACCTATTATACTAAAATAATTATATATTATTATTAAAAATAATTCAATACTACCTTGTTGTTTTTAATTACTTTTTATTGTATAATTGTTATGGTGATACTATGGCTATCAGAAAAGTAAAAGTAAGAAAATGGGTAAAAATTATATTTAGTTTAATAATTATTATTAGTTCTATTGTTTTATATAGTAGATTTATAGGAACTAATGGACTTGTTGTTAAAGAAACAGCTATTGTTGATTCTAATTTACCTAAAAACTTTTATGGGTTAAAAATAGTACAAATAAGTGATATTCATTATAACGTAACTACTACTAAAGAAGAGTTAAAAGAAATAGTTGAAGAAATTAACTTGCTTAAGCCAGATATCGCTGTACTTACCGGAGACTTATTTGATAGTAACATTAAATACAAAAAAAATGATTATATAGATATTATTAAATTACTAAGTAAGATAGACTCTAATATCGATAAATATGCGATTAAAGGTGAAGATGACTTAAAAATAGATAAGTGGGAAGAAGTTATTAGTGAAAGTAACTTTATTGATTTAAATGATAAACATGAGTTTGTTTATAGTAATGGATCAGATCCACTACTCCTTGTAGGAATTAGTTCTAATTATAAAAAGAATCACATAAAGAAAACATTAACTTCTATTTATGAAGAAATAAATACCGAATATAAATATTCTATTCTTTTAACACATGAGCCTGATGTTATAGATTATATAGATTATGCTAAATTTAACTTAATACTTTCAGGACATACACATGGTGGTCAAGTAAAACTTCCTTTTGTAGGTGGTATTATTAAAGATAAGTATGGTGAAATTTATACAAATGATTACTATGATTTAGGAAATACAAAACTATATATTTCAAGTGGTATTGGTACTAGTAAATATAAATTTAGGCTATCAAACAAACCATCATTTAACTTTTATAGATTAAGAAATAAATAATATTTCTTAATTTTTTTATACATATAATTGTAGTGGTGATAATATGTCCAAATATCATAAGAAAGAAGAAATACAAGCAATTAATATTCAATTAGTAGCGCTATTCTTTACTGTTATAACTGCTATTATTTCTATTATTATCACCTATAATCAAAAATTAGAAATAGAAGAAAAAGAACCTCTATTTACTCCTAAAGATTCATTAAAAATAACTCTATTTAATAGAAAACTAATACTTATTCTCTCTTTTGTCTTTTTATATGTAAATCTTATTTTAAAAGAAATATCTAAAGAAGAAGGAGAAGATTTAAAGCCATACAACCTACAATTAGTTGCTTCTTTATTTATTATTATAAGTGGCATTATTGCTCTTTATGTCGTTAGCTTATCTAATACTCAAAATGTTTCTGATGTAGAAAATCCAGTAATATAAAAAACGTTAATCAACGTTTTTATATTACTAATATCCTACTTAGTTTTACTTTTTTCTATAGGCATTATACCTTTCA
>JAZRAM010000113.1:0-7207 GCA_045634565.1 Bacilli bacterium | reverse complement strand
AGATGGAAAAATTAATTTATTAGTTAGAGATAATAAGCTAATAGAAATAGAATGTCTAGATGAGTTAGATATAGTTAATAGCAATTATATACAAAATAATATAGATATAAAAGATTTAAGTTTAAAACAATGTTTCACACTCAGTAAAAAAGAAGAAGATAAATTAGATTTAACTATTATATATATGGATATAGTGAACTGTAAAAATATTCAACTAAAAGAAGATTTTGGTTTTAAATTAATAGATGATTTAAAAGATAATATGTTTGTTCAAAAGAGTATAGAGTGTTTAAAAAAAGAATTAGTTTTAAATAGTACGATAAAAAGATTATATCCTGATGAATTTGTATTACCGGAAATACAAAGAGTATATGAAGATTTATTAGATAAAAAATACGATAGAAGAAATTTTAGAAAAAAATTAATTAAATTAGATGTAATAGAAGATTTAGATAAAATAAGTTCTAATAAAACTGGTAGACCAGCTAAACTTTATAGATTTAAGGAAATAAAAGAAGATAAAATATTATTTTAGGAGGTATTTATATGACTAAATGGGGAGTAAGATCAATGGTTTGGTATGTTTTCATACTTGTCGTAGCATTCTGCGTATCATTATATTATTACATGCAATTTATAAAACATCCTAGTATACAAAGGTTATTTTTCTAAAAAGAAATGAAAATTCATTTCTTTTTTTTATGGTTGTATTTTTTTTGTATGCATAGTATAATTAAATAGTAAGAAAGTAGGGGTAATATGAAAAATAAATTAGTTTTTAGAATATTAGGTGCATTAGCATCTGCTTTAATTATTGTATCTGTATTTGTGCCATTTGTAAGTGTTACAGGATATTCACCAAGTTTATGGGAAACTTATGAATTAACAAATTCACTTTATTTACCAATAATGATAATAGTATTTGGATCTATAGGAATTATATTCTTTGCTTTAAATATTAAAACAGAATTTGCATATATGAGTGTAGGTGCTATTGCTTTCTTTGTTGTAATGCAAACAATAGAGATATTAGATCAAGGAGTTTTTAATACATTAAGTATAGGTTATTATTTCTTAGTTATAGGTGCTTTTTTAACAGGATTAATGGCATTCTTAACTAATTTGAAATCAAAGAAAAGAGCACAAGTAGTAGAAGATGTAAAAAAAGAAGAACCATCTATGTTAGATCAAATAGATAAACTTTATAATGAACAAACTGCTAATCAAAATGAAATCTCTCCAATTCAACCAGTTGATAATGTAGTACAACCTTTACCAATTCAACCGATAGAAAATGTTGTACCAATTCAACCAGTTGGACCTGTAGTAGGACAGATGGTACAAGAAACATCAGTAAATCCATTAGTTCAAAATACCGTGACTGTTCAAGAGCCTGTAGTAGAACAAGTTCAAGTGCCAAACGAACAATTACCATCAAATCCAGTATTACAAGAGTTTGATATGCCAAGCAATGTTTCAACAAATCAACAACCTGTGGTAGAAGTGCCAGTTAGTCAACCAGTGAATCCGGTGTTACAAGAATTTGGAGTTCCAAATACTCCAGTTGTAGAAGAGAATCCAATTGTATCAGAGCAACCAACAAATCCAGTATTACAAGATTTTTCTCAAGTAACTAATCCTGTACTACAAGAGTTTGGTATGCCAAGCAATGTTTCAACAAATCAACAACCTGCGGTAGAAGCACCAGTTAATCAACCGGTGAACCCAGTAATTCAAGAATTTAATAATCCAGTTTCTACAGTTCAACCACAAACAAATGAGCTTGATATATTTGGTCAACCAATAAATAAAAGTTAATTATAACTTTTATTTTTTTTTATTATGTTGTATAATTATATAGGAGGTAATTATGAATAAAGAAAGCAAAATAACAGTTAATAATTTAATTTATGCATTATTATTTTTAGTATTTGGTATAATACTTTTAACTAGTACAGAAGATTTAATAACTATAATATCGAAAGTAATAGGTGGAGTATTAATAGTTATAGGTATTATAAAATCAATAATATATATTTATATGAAAGGTAAATTAGGAGAGTATAGTCTTTCTAAATTGATTGTTTCGTTATTATTTATAACTTTTGGTATGTTACTTATATTTTTATCTGGAACACTTAGTTTTGCTATTAGAACAGTTATAGGAATATGGGTAGTATTCTCTGGAATAAATAGAGTAATATTTGCTATATCAATGTGTTCTATAGATAAAAAAGGCTTTTTAGTATATTTAATCACTTCACTTTTAATGGCTGCTTTAGGTATAGTTATTATAACAGGTGTATTTGATCAATTAATTGGTTTACTTATAATAATATATTCTGTTATAGAAATAGTTAATTATATTTACTTTAGAGTTAAAAATAAAGACTTTGAAGAAATAATAGAAAAATCAGTAAACAAAGAAAAAAAATTAAAAAGACTAAAAAAAGGTAAAGTAGTAGATGCAGTTATAGAAGAAGAAAAATAAAAATCACTTCAAATTGAAGTGATTTTTTATTGTTCTAATTTAATTGTTGGTATTAAATCTTCTAAAGAATCATTTTTATATGTAGGTTCAGTTCCTTTAATATAATAAAACATAGTAGGTTTTTTGGTACTTTCATCAGCAACTTCACCACTTATAGGATCAACTAATACTCCAACAACATTACTAGGTAAGTCATACCACTCACTTTCTTTTTCTATTGTATAGTTTTCAACAATATCTGCCCACATATATTTTATTTGTTTGCCTTCACCAGTTTCACTATATCTATTATCATCATATCCACTCCAAATACCAACAACAACATCTTTATTATAACCAAATATAAGATGATCTGTATCGGTAGTACCAGTTTTTACTGAATATTTTTTAGTAAGTTTACTAGATAAGTCATAACAAGTAGGGTAATTATAATCTATAAAATTATAGTTATAAGTACTAGTTAGTATTTCATTAGTTATATAAACTAAACTAGAGTTTAATACTTGTTCCTTTTTGTCTTTATATTTGTATAAAACATTACCATTAGAATCTTCTACTCTTTTTATAAAATGTGGTGTACTTTTAAATCCATTACTAGCAAGTGTTCCATAAGCTCCTACCATGTCTATTAAAGATATTTCTTCACTCCCTAAAGCAAGAGAAGGTATTGCTTCTAAATTAGAAGATATTCCAACTCTTTTAAGCATTTCAACTAACATTTCTTCCCCTAAAAACAAATGAGTTTTAACAGCATATATATTCTCAGAATAAGCAATAGCAGCAGCCATAGTTATATTTTTATTGCCATACTTATTATTATAATTAGAAGGACTATAAGTTTTATTATTAGAAAAAACAAAAGTAGTTTCTTCACTAGTAAAAGTAGTAGATTCAGTAAAACCATTTTCTAAAGCAACATAATAAAGAAAAGGTTTTAAAGTAGAACCAACTTGTCTTTTGGCGTTTATAGCTCTATTAAATTGGCTGACATTATAATCTTTACCACCTGCAAGAGCAAGAACTTCAAAAGTATTAGGATCCATTACAATACTAGCAAGCTCCATCTTTTCATTAGTAAAATTGTTTTTAATAGATTCTTCAAGTATAGTTTGAGCATTCATATCTAAGGTTGTATATATTTTAAGACCACCAGTTTCTAAAAACGAAGATGGTAGTGATAACGTCTTTAACTCGTTCATAACACTATCTTGAAAATATCTTAATGTTTTTAAATTATTATTTTCTAAATAACCATAAAACTCTAATTCTTCATTATAAGCATTTTCCATTTCATCCTTGCTTATAAATTCATTATTAACCATTGCATCAAGCACTAATTTTTGTCTTTTCTTAGAATTATCATAATTTAAAATAGGTGAGTAATTAGAAGGCGATTTAGGTATTCCAGCAAGTATACTTGCTTCAGCTAAAGTTAATTCAGAAGCACTCTTATTAAAATAATAGTAACTAGCATTTTCAATACCATAAACACCCCCATAATTTATAGTATTTAAATATCCTTCAAGTATTTCATCCTTACTATATTGACTTTCTAATCTTATAGTAAGCCATGCTTCTTTTAATTTTCTTTCCCAAGTTTTATCAAATTCCAAAAATAAATTTTTTGCATATTGTTGTGTTATAGTGGAAGCACCTTGTAAAGTTTTTCTATTTACTGCATTTACATAAAGGGATTTAGCTATTCTTAAATAATCAAATCCTTGATGCTTATAAAAGTTTTTATCTTCGATAGATATAGTCGCATTTATTAAATAAGGAGAAATATCTTTTAATTTAATCCATTGATCACTAGTACCATTTATTAAATTATTCTTTGTATCATATAAATAATATCCATTAGAAGCATTGATATCAAGCCTATTAGTCATTGAAGCAACTAGATAAATACCTAGATATGTAAACATAAAAAATACTATAGAAAATACACATATTTTTATAATTCTTTTAACCTTTCTCACACTTTCACCTACATTCTAAAATTAGTATTGTAAAAAAATGTGAAAATATGAGTGCAAAATAGAAAAAAGTATGCTATAATGTTTGGGATGTGTATGGGAAAAATTAATTTAAAAGCAAATCTTGTCTCACCAGATGAAATATTAAATATAGATACATCTGGTATAAAAACAAGTAATAAAATTGTTTACAAAGAAAATAATATTACAGTAACTATTTTAATTCAAAATAATAGAATAGAAATGAATAGAACATGTAATGAGTATAAAATTAATTTAGTTTTTGAAAAAAATAAAAAAACTATATCTAGTTATCAAGTATTTGGTATGCCAAAAACATTTGATTTAGAAACAAAAACTAAAAAACTTATTATAAAAGAAAGTCTAATAGAACTTGAATATGAGTTAGAAGGAAATGATTTTAAATATTTAATAGAGTGGGAGGCGTTACATGAAGGAAATTCTTAGAGATGAAATAAAAAAAACATTAGTTAATATGGGAATAGATATGGATGTTCTAATTATAATAGAAATACCTAAAGATAAAAACAATGGTGATTATTCTAGTAATATTGCTATGCAATTAACTAAAATTTTAAAAGTTAATCCTAGAGAAATAGCAACTAAGATAGTAGATAATATTAATAATGAAAATATAATTAAAGTAGATATTGCAGGACCAGGCTTTTTAAATTTTTTTGTGAAGAAAGATTATCTATTTAATAATATTAACAAAGTAATTAATAAAAAATCTGATTATGGTAAAATTAATTATGGTAATCAAGAAAAGGTTAATATAGAATATGTAAGTGCCAATCCAACAGGCTTTTTACACATAGGTCATGCAAGAGGAGCTAGTTATGGAGATTCACTTGCTAGAATTATGAAATTTGCTGGTTATGATGTAACTCGAGAATATTATATTAATGATGCAGGTAATCAAATAAATAATTTAGAAAAGTCTATAAAAGTTAGATATGAAAATTTATGTGGTGTAGATAGCGAATTACCTAAAGATGGATATCATGGCAATGATATAATTGAAGTTGCTAAATCTATCTATGCTGAATATGGGGAAGAAGCTCCTAGTAATATATTTAGAAAAAAGGGAGTTGACTTTTTACTTAAACAAATAAAAAAAGATTTAAGCGATTTTGGTATAGGTTTTGATGTATGGTATAGTGAAACATCTTTATACGAAGATAATAGTGTAAAAAATGTATTAGATAATTTAATAGAAACAGGATATACATATGAAAATGAGGATGCTATATGGCTTAAAACAACAATGTTTGGTGATGAGAAGGATAGAGTATTAGTTAAGTCTGATAAAAATAATACATATTTACTTCCTGATATAGCATACCATATAAATAAATATAAAAGAGGTTATGATAATTTAATAGATGTACTTGGAGCAGACCATCATGGATATATAGCGCGTTTAAAAGCTTCAATTAAAATGATGGGATTTGATCCTGATAAGTTAGATGTTAAAATTTTACAAATGGTTAGACTTCTTAAAGATGGTGAAGAAATTAAATTAAGTAAAAGAACTGGAAAGACTATTACTTTATCAGAATTGTTATCTGAAGTTGGGAAAGATGCAGCTAGATATTTCTTTGCAATGAGATCTCTTGATTCTCAAATGGACTTTGATATGACATTAGCTACTAAAAAATCTAATGAAAATCCAGTTTATTATATTCAATATGCACATGCACGTATATGTTCTATAATTAGAGAATATAATAATGAAGTAAAATCAATTGATAAATATGAAACAATTAATAGTGAATATGCTTTAAGTTTATTAAGTAAAGTATATGAATTTGAAGATGTTATAAAAATGAGTGCTAAAAAAAGAGAACCTCATTTAATTGCTAATTATGTATATGAATTAGCTACAGCATTTCATAGTTTTTATGCTCATGAAAAAGTACTTACAGAAGATTTAAAATATACTATGGAAAGAATTAATTTAATTGCTTCAGTAGCAATCACAATAAAAAATGCTTGTTATTTACTAGGTGTAGATGCACCTGAAAAAATGTAGGAGGTAATTTATGAAATTAAAAGATATGAAAAAAGAAGAGTTAGAAGTACTTTCTTATACAGATTTAACAGAGATAATTTTAAAAGAAAATAAAAATCCAATGAATACGGCTAATATATTTAAAAAAATATGTGATTTACTTGAATTAAGTGAAGAAGACTATTCTTCTAAAATAGGAGATTATTATACATCATTAACAACCGATAAAAGATTTTTATTACTTGATACTGCTGAATGGGATTTAAAAGATAAACATAAAGTAGAAATTGTTTTAGATGAAGATGATGAAGATGAATTATCTTTTGATGAAGAAGAAGTAGAAGATGATGAAGAAGTAACAGAAGAAGAAACTGATGAATCTATAGAAATAACAGATGATGAAGTAGATTTAGATGATTCAGATGATTTAGAAGAATTATCAATAGTAAGTGATAATGAGATGGAAGACGATCTGTAGTCTTCTTTTTTTATAATTTTTTATAAATATATTAAATTACATAATATGACGACAATATATAAGACTGTTAAAATGTAAATTAGACAGTCTTTATTGTTAAAAATATAATAAAATATAAAAATAAAGTAGAAATAATTTTAATATCGTGATATACTTAATAAAGAATAGGAGAGATGAAAAATGAAAAAAGGTTTTACCTTAATAGAACTATTAGCGGTAATAGTAAT
>JAZRAM010000112.1:0-17132 GCA_045634565.1 Bacilli bacterium | reverse complement strand
TTCTCACATCTTTACTTAAAACTATATTAGTTAAATCCCCATCATTAGTAAACCTAACTTCAATATCTTTTTTACTCGTATAATTATTTATTTCACTAGTTTTATTTTCCTTATACATACTAGATATAGTATCAATATCATTTTCTAAAGAATACTTTTTAGAAATAATATTTCCAAAATCTATTACTGATATTATAAGTAATAAAAATATTGGTAAAATTATTATAAATTCAACTAATGCCTGTCCTTTATTATTCTTCATAATATCACACTCTACCATCCTACATAATTATATCAAATAATAATAAAAAAAGATAGTGTTTTCTATCTTTATTAATAAAATATTTTACTTTTTCACACTCGTTATATTTTTTAAAAAAGTCTTGCTTTTTAAATAAAGACCTGTATACCTATCATAATAATCATCTATAAAATTATTTACTTCATATACAATATCTTTTTTTATATCTAGTTTTTCTATTTTATTGATATCTACTAATGTATACATTCTAACTAGTTTTATTGCTTTATCACTAACAATTGGTTCATTTGTATGACATTTACTGCATAAATATCCACCTTTATCACTAGAGAGTGTAACTACACTTTTAGAGCCACATATACTACATCCATTTAAATTAGGCATTACTCCTAAATATTCTAAATATTTAAGTTCTAGTATATTAGTTATAATTAGCGGATTAAAATTATTGTTTATTTTAATTAAAGAACTAATAAGCAAGTCATATAAGTTATTATCTTCTGATTGTTTATATACTTGATTAGTTAAATCAATTAAAAAACTAGCATAACTTATTTTTTCTATATCTTTTTTTATATTAGAAAAATTATTTATAACACTAGCTTCACTAAGTATTGATAATTTATCTTTTTTAAAGTATATAGTAAATGTAGCATAAGTTAATTTATCAGTAACACTTCTTAAATTACTTTTAATAGATTTACATCCTTTGGCAATTACTCCAATAACTCCATATTCTTTAGTTAATACGTCTATTATTTTACTTGTATCACCATAATTTTTAACATTTATTATAATACCTTCTACATCAATAACTTTATTATTCATTTATTTCCTCAAAACGATATTCTTGTTCTACATCAGGATATTTTTCTCTATCTACTAATGAATTAAACATATCATATGGTCTAGCCCATTTTAAATTATCTCCATATAAAGCTTGATATATAACTACTTTTTTATATTCTTCATCATTATTAGATTCTGAATCATAAACTATATCTAATACTTTATATAATTTTCCTTTAAAATGTCTATATTTTTTACCTATTTTAATTGTTCTTTCCATCTTTCTTCACTTCTTCCTTGTATTTTAAATAATATTCTACTTTTCCAGTAGATTTAAATAAATCCCATAATAATTTTTTCATAGTATCACCTATTTCATTATGGGAATATTTATTTATTTTATACATTAATTTTCAAAATCATTAAAACCAAATTCAGATAAATATCTTTCTTTTTCTCTCCATTTTTTTACTGTTTTAACAAATAGTTCTAGATAAACATTTTTATTTAATAGTTTTTCTAAATCTTTTCTAGCTTCTATACCTATTTTTTTAATCATTTCACCTTGTCTACCAATTATAATCTTTTTTAATGAATCTCTATCTACTATTATAGATATTCTTATATTATAACTAGTTTTACCTACTTCTACACTATCAGTAACACATGTAATTGAATGAGGAACTTCTTCTTCTGTAAAATTAAATACTTTTTCTCTAACTATTTCAGCCATTAAGAAATCTATTGATTTATTAGTAACACTATCTTCACCATAATATCTTATTGTATCTGGTAAATATTTCTTTAATGTATTTATTAAATCATCTATATTACTTTTAGTAATAGAAGAAACAGGTATTATCTCATCAAAGTCATATAAATCCTTATAATCATTTATTCTATTAAATATTTCTTCATGAGTTATTTTATCTATTTTATTTATTACTAGTATTACTGGCTTATCTATTTCTTTTAATTTTTCTAGTATATAAATATCTCCTTTACCTAAACCTTCATAAGCATCAACTAAAAACAATATTATGTCTGTATCATCTATACTATAATAAGCTTGTTTATTTAAAGTTTTACCTAATTTATTTACAGGTTTATGTATTCCTGGAGTATCCACAAAGACTATTTGTACTTTATCTTCATTATAAATACCTTGAATAATATTACGAGTAGTTTGCGGTTTATTAGATGTGATCGCAACTTTTTTACCTACTATACTATTTATTAAAGTACTTTTACCTACATTAGGTCTACCTATTATACCGACAAAACCACTTTTCATATTTCACCTCTAACTAAATAATCCTACAATTTTTGGTAAGAAAATTATTATATTAAGTAATATAGCAACTACAAATATTATGAAAGTTGCTCCACTACCACAATCTTTTGCTATTTTAATAAATGGATTATAGTCCTTTGATATAGCATCACATGCTGCTTCTATTGCAGTATTTATAAGCTCTATAGCAAGTATAAATCCAAGCATAAATATAATTAGTATCCACTCTAAACCATTTATTCTATAAACGAATCCCATTATAATTTCAAGTAATACTCCAAAAGTATATAAAAGTATACTTTTACCATCTTTAGCATAACACCTAATTCCATTTAACGAATTCTTTATTGTTTGAAAAACAGATTTAGGAGTTAAATTTCTTTTTTTAAAATCCTTTTCTATTTCTTCAATTTTATTTTTCAATTCCGTACTCATTTAAAATCATCTCCTGTAACTTAAACATAACTTTCTCGTCATCTTCATTCATATGATCATATCCAAGTAAATGAAGTAAACCATGAATAGTTAAAAATGATAATTCTCTTAAAAAACTATGTCCATACTCTACTGATTGCTCTTTACATCTTTTAAGACATATGTAAACATCGCCTAATATCCTCATATCAGTTTGTATAAAAGTATCATCATCCTCTAAAGCAAAACTAATTACATCAGTAACACTATCTTTATTTCTATATTCTCTATTTATTTCTTGTATTTTTTCTTCATCTACTATAATTATATTAAATATAGCATTTTGTATTTGCTGAAAGTTAAGAGCAAAATCAACTAACTTTTTTATTTCTTCTAATTCTTTTATTTTTTCATTTGTTTCATTTATAATTTCAAAACTATTCATTTCATTCACCATACCAATATAATTATATTATAAATACTAATTTTTTACAATAATAAAAAAAGAATCTTTCGATTCTTTTATAGTTTAGTTCCGCAATTCATACAGAATTTTGCGTTTAGATCTGCTTTTTCTCCACAATTTGTACAGAATTTTTCTTTTGGTTCTTCTGGTTTTTTAGTTCCACATTCAGTACAGAAATTAGAAATTATCATATTCCCACAATTAGGGCAAGCAACTCCTTCTGGTTTAATGTCTTCTACTTTTGGTTCTTCAACAACAGGAGTTTCTACTCCTCCACCAAATACATTCATTGTATCCATTGGTTGATTATTTTGAGCTTGTGCTGACATGTTTGCTCCAAACATAGCACCACCTTGGTTAAGCATACCCATTCCCATAAATCCTGTCATAGCACCTGCTTCATTATTAGCAGCACCAACTAAAGCTTCACTAGCAGCAGCATTGGCTCTAGCTCCTTGCATTGCTGGATTCATTGCATATAATCTATCTCCTTGAGCAGACTTAATCATTTCAGCAGATTCTTCAGTTGGAGTAGCACTTGCAATTGATACTCTTTCTACATTTATACCTTGAGAACCCCAAGTATCTTGTAAGCATTCTTTTACAGCAGCACTTATTTCAGTTACAGCTCCTGGTAACATATCATAAGATATTCTTTGCATAGCAACCTTAGCTAAAGCTGGTTGTAAAGCTTGTAAGAAATCTGCTAAGAATGTATCTTTAAAACTTTCATCTATTACATAATCTTCTTCAATATTTCCACCATATGAATGATAGAAAGCAAGTGGATCTGTAATTTCCATTACATATTCACCATAACATCTAATATCTACAGTGATTCCAAATTCACTATCTCTAAATGGAATTGGAGTTGTAGTACCAAATTTATTTCCTTTAATTAATCTTGTGTTTATGAAATATACTCTTTGATCATGAGGTGCAATTCCACCAGTTGTAAATCTTTCTCCAAATTTTTTGAAAGATTCAATTAATCCTTTACCAAATCCACCATAGAACATTGATGGTTCAGTTCCTTGATCAAATGTATATTGTCCTGGTTCAGCAGTAAAATCTACAATTTTACCATCAGAAACAACTATTAAAAATTGATCTTCTCCAACAACAATTTTACTACCATTAGTAATTATATTGTCTGTACCTTTAGTGTTTGAACCTTCTTGTTTTGAAACACCTTTTCTCATAAGTACATTATCTTCCATTCTTTCACAATAAATGTACTCTAACCATTGATCTGCAAGAACACTAGAACCTGCAGCTAATGCAGCTTTTATTAAACCCATTTTTACCATCCTTCCTCGTATACTACCATACTATTAACATTATATAACAAAAAAAAATTAAAATCAATAAAAAAAGATAGTTAAACTATCTTTTATGGATTTAATCTGTTTGGTCCTCTAAATAAGAACATTGATTCTTTTACACTTGGAATATCTAAAAGTAACATAGTAAGTCTATCTACTCCGATTGCAAATCCACCGTGAGGAGGACATCCGTATTTAAAGAATTCTAAATAGAATTTAACATCATTATCTAATCCTTTTTCTTTAGCATTTTTAACTATTTCTTCATATCTGTGTTCCCTTTGAGCACCTGTAGTTATTTCTATACCTCTCCAAATTAAGTCATATCCTTGAAGAATACCATCTTTATCTCTCATATGATAGAAAGCTCTTTTTTCAGCAGGAAAATCTACAACAAATAAAAATTCATGATTAAATTTATCTTTAGCAAGATTTTTACATAATCTTTCTGCTTCAGTAGTTAAGTCATTCTTCTCACTATCTTCAATAGTATATCCATATCTTTCTTCTAATTCTTTATAGATAT
Source organism: Bacilli bacterium (assembly GCA_045634565.1). Classification (GTDB taxonomy): domain Bacteria; phylum Bacillota_I; class Bacilli_A; order RF39; family UBA660; genus UMGS1613. The sequence continues at coordinate 12,056 of JAZRAM010000112.1, read as the reverse complement.
CACTTAAAGACATAACTGGGAAAGGAAGAGTTGGAACTACTATATCAACTCCAAATACTTCTTTTATTACCTCTCCATATTCTTCTTTTAAGTGTTCTAAAGCATAAGCTAACATTTCTGCTTCTAAATTCATGACATCATCTTTAGAATCTATATAACTAAATTCTACGTCAAATGAAGTAAATTCTGTAGCATGTTTACTTGTATTTGAATTTTCTGCTCTAAAGCAAGGAGCTACTTCAAATATTTTTTCAAATCCACTTGCCATAGCCATTTGTTTATAAAATTGTGGAGATTGAGCAAGATATGCTTTTCTATCAAAATATTTTACCTCAAATACTTCACTACCAGATTCACTAGCTGCACCTATTAACTTAGGTGTATGTATTTCTGTAAATTTGTTATTATAAAGATATTCTCTCATGTATTTTACTAAGGCACTTTGTACTTTAAATGTTAATACATTTTTTTCACTTCTTAAATCTATAAATCTATAGTCTAATCTAGTATCTAAGTTTACTCCACTTGGATCCTTATAATTAAATGGTAATTCTCCATCACAAACACTTGTTACTTCAATACTACTTGGAATTAATTCCATACCATTTAATTTAACTTTAGAATTTTCCATAACCTTACATTTTACTTTTATAGTACTTTCTAAAGATAAATTAGAAATAAGTTCAACCATTTCTTTATTTTGTTCTTCAGATTTTTCTATAGTTATTTGAACTTTACCTGTAGAATCTCTAAGTATAACAAATTGTACCCATTGTAAATCTCTAATGTTTTCTACAAAACCACTTACTTCTACTTCTTGTTCATAATAATTTTTTAATTCATTTAAATATATTTTTTTCATGCGTCCTCCTAACAATTAAAAAAATCCATAAATACAAGGGCGAATTGATCGCTGTGCCACCTTGATTCATAGATTTAATCTACCTTTATAACCTTTAACGAAGTTACCCGATTATTTAACGTTTAATGTCTTCTATATAAAATCATTATTAGTTTACACCAACCACTAACTCTCTTTAAATTATTTATATATACTCTTTCAAACAAATACAACTATATTATAACATTATTTTTTATTTTTTCAAGATTTTTATCTAATTTCATTAACTTTTATTTTATTAGAAACATCTTCTTCTAAAAGTTCTGGATTATCAAATATGTATTGTAATAATTGTACTGACTTAGCAAAGTAATATCCATCAGCAATTCTTTCATCTAAGTTAATACCAAATTCACATATACTTCTAACTTCTTTTTTACCTTTGTTATTTAGTACTTCTTCTTTTTTTATCTCACCCATAGTAGCAAGTGATGAACAAGTACCAAAGTCAGTTAGGTTGTGGTAAATAGCACCACATTTAATAGCCCCTAAATTAGAAACAATTATACTACTATAATATAAATTATCTTTTATAAGACTTTTTGGAAGTAAATCATTTTTATCCATCCATTTAAATAATCCCATTAAAGGTATTCTTATTATATTAGGTAATTTACCAATAACATCAATAGCATTATTAGCACCTTCCTTAGTAGCTCTTTTTTGTCTTATACTATCTACTTTATCTTTTACCTTTTTACTTATAGTATCTATATTATCATTTTCTTCTATTGGTACCATAACCATAATTTCTTCACTTCTATCATCAAACGATATTTTAGCTACAAAAGAAATTGTTATATCGTTGTGTTCAAAAACATGACGATTCGCAATAAATCTATTTAATTTAGGTCTATTATAAATAGTTTTACCTATAGCAGTTAGAAAAGTGTGAAAATAAGTAATATCCTTACCTTCTTTTTTCTTCTTTTCAACATATTCAACTAATTTAGTAACATCCATCTTTTGATTTATAAAGACGTCACTATCACATCTATTAGGTTTCAAATCTAACATTATTTGAAACATCCCATTTATATCTTTTATTCTTTTAGCATCTCTTCTATTTCTCATAACTACACTCCTAATATTAAGTATAAAAAATAATTGACGTTTTGTCAATTATTTATATTTAATTCTTAATTTATTACAGATTTTGAAAGAGTTATAACTGGACGAACACCGAGGCTGTAATCAATGCCGCTGTTGCCGTAGAGGGTGTCACTGCCATTAGATCTCACATACACAATCCACGCGGTGGAAAAGTAAGAAGCATCAGGTGTTGAAGTCCAATACGGATAAGCTAGAGGCGCTATTGTATTACTATTATTTAACCATTTTGGCACTGTTCCTTCATATGCACTTTCTATTTGATCTTTCGTTGGAAGTTTGATTGTTGATTTTTGTTCATCAGTAAGTTTATTCCAAGTTGATGTTCTATCTGCTAATGCTTCATTCGCTGTTATTGGTCCTTTAGTATTATCCCAAATACCGTCTGTCTTACATTTTGTTTCATCACTACACCATGCTACATTTCCACCTAAATTAGATCCTAAAATTAGTGTTACTTCATTTTCTGTTGATGATAATACAAAGAATGTCATATTATTTTCTTCACTATCATCTATAAAATTACATGTGTATGCTACTCCTTTAGCATATGCATCTCCATCACTAGCAAGTAATCCAATTTCTTCTCTTTCATATGATGTTTCTTCATATGGACTAGCATCACCACGCCATACTAGAGCTGTTGCTTTTGTTGTATTTGCTGTACATAGTTTTACAATATTATCTCCTTGTTTTGTTCCATAACTATATTCTTTATCTCCATTGTTTACTTTACATCCTTCTAAGTAAAAACTTCCATCTTCATATAGTTCTTGTACTGTACATTTAACATCTCCATCATACTCAATTGTTAAATCACTAAATGATTTAGGTTCATTTAGTCCTGTTAGTTGATATGCTGCTACTGCATTTCTTACAGCATTCGCATATAACTCTACACTTCTTTTATTACTTTCTTCTCTTGCATCATTTATTATTTCTAATATTATTGGCACTGCGATTAATGCTATTATCGCTAGTATTACTATTACTGCTAATAGTTCTATTAAGGTAAAACCTCTTTTCATTTTTCATCTCTCCTATTCTGTATAAGCTATAGCACGATATTAAAATTATTTCTACATGTTTTTAATAAATCATACTAAAAAAAGATATAATTTTTTTATATCTTTTTGTAACTAGTTTCATCATCTCTACCAAGATAATCTACATCATCTTCACCCATAAATATTGGTGTATCAGTAGGTTCTTTATTTATAAGCGCTAAAGAATATAACATATCTATTTGTTCTTCTGTAGCTTTATAATTTGCTATCTTAGGATTAGGTACCTTTATTATAGGTTTTAAATAAATAGGATCATGACTATAATATACATATCCAAAGCAATGAACAAGTATTTCTGCAGGTCCATTTAAAGATGTAAGAGTAAATAACGCAGAAGCAGTTGGATTAAACTTAAAATCTTTTATATTAAGTTTTTCTCTTAAATAAGCTTCAGCCCATTTATTATGAGAATCTCTTACTCTACCTTGTTCATCAGTTATTTTTTCTCCTCTTTTACAAACTTTATAAAAGTTACCATATTTATCTATAAATCCTTCATATCTATAGATTTCCATTACATCATCATATTTATTAAAATCGTACATTACTCACCTATATTTTCATCAAGAAAATCTATTAAATCTTCAACCTTAACTTTATATTCTTCTTTTGTTTCATTATTTTTTATAGTGATTATATTAGTGTTTTTTTCTTCTTCTCCTATAATAATAACAAACTTACTATTTAATCTATCTGCCATTTTAAAATTATTTTTAAGATTTCTATTATTATAATCTATATCAGTTATAAAACCATTTAATCTTAATTCCATACAAAGATGAGCACAGTATTCTTTTTCATTTTCACTCATAGGAATTATATAACAATCAATACCATTTATTATAGGTAAATTAACATTTTCGTAATCAAGTGCTGTCATAAGTCTTTCTATTCCCATAGCAAACCCAACACCATTTGTTTTAGGTCCATCTAGTGTTTCTACAAGATTATCATATCTCCCGCCACCACATAAAACATTTTGACTACCAAAACCTTCTACACTAGCTTCTACTTCAAATACTGTATGTGTATAATAATCTAAACCTCTAACTAAATTAGTATTAACTGAATATTCTATATGCATACTATCTAAATATTTTTTTACCATTTCAAAATGTTTTCTACTATTTTCATTTAAATAATCAATAGTTTTTGGAGCATTCTTCATAATATCTAAATTAGCATCCAATTTACAATCTAATATTCTTAAAGGATTTTTATTAAATCTTTCTTTGCAATCTTCACATAAATCATTTATATATGGTTCAAAATACTTAATTAAAGCATTTCTATACATTTCTCTAGATTCACTATCACCTAGTGTATTTATATTAACTTTTATTCCTTTAAGGCCTAATAATTTATATAGATTTACTGGTATACTTATAACTTCTGCATCTGCAAGTGGATCTTCACTACCAAATACTTCTACACCAAATTGATAGAACTCTCTAAATCTACCTGATTGAGGTCTTTCATATCTAAACATTGGGCCATAGTACCATGCTTTAACTGGTATAGTATGATTCCCATACATTTTATTTTCAATAAAACTTCTTACTATACTAGCAGTACCTTCTGGTCTTAAAGTTAAGTCTCTATCTCCTCTATCTTTAAAATCATAAGTTTCTTTAGTTACTATATCAGTAGTTTCTCCTACACCTCTGTGGAATAAATTACTAGATTCAAATATAGGGGTTCTAAAGTATTCATAATTATACTTTTCCATTAATCCTTCTATTAGTTCTTCTACATATAATAATCTTTTACCATATTCACCAAATACATCATATGTTCCTTTTGGTTTTTGTATCATATAATCACTTCTTTCGTTTATTATTATACTATTATTTTAATAAAAATCAACATTTACAATTTTTTATAATTGTTTTTATGAAATTTATTTTCTAATAAAATTAATTCTTCTTTATTATTATCTTTATCTATTATTTTTCTTGGAAATAAACAATTATGTCTATTAAAATTTAATTGTCTTACCTCCTCTAACTTTTTATATAAATCTTCTTCTTGATAGCCATATGAATGTTTATATACTACTTCTACAGCACTCATTATAGTATCCCCTGAGATTGGATTATTTATATGATTATAAATATAGGAACTTATATCTTTTATCATTTTTTCATCAATAGTTTTTATATCATATTTTTCACTTAAATATTTGTAATAATTCAAATCTAAAGCCTTTATTATTTTTAAAACTTTGCCTAACTCATGTTCTTTACTTATATTTAATAGTACAAAATATAATTCATTTATATTTGATATGTCAAATATTTTTTGTGCTGCACTTGTAAAAACATAATTAAATTTTAGTTCCAGTTTTGCTTCAGTATTAGTAAGCGCTAAATGATTATAATAATCTTTTTCTAAATCATTATCCCAAGTTGGATCTGATACATAAAATCCATTTATTCCATATTTTTCATCTTTTATATTTACATATAACCTCTTGTGACCCCATTTTGAATCAGTTTGCTCATCTTTTCCTTCTATAGAAAAACCTATATTAGATATATTAAATTTAGTTAACAAATCACTAAAAAATGTACAAAACCCAACACACACCGCATATTTATTAAATAATATATCATATAAATGCCTTTCTAATTTTGGATTATCATTTTCTTTATATTCTTTAAATTGTTTAACTATATTATATGCATATATATATTTTTCAAAAGGTGTCAAACCTAAAGCAGGTTCAATAATTTTATATAATAAAGCTTCAAAATAAATATATTTATTTAAAGTATACTCATCTGAATTATACTTCACAATAGCATTTTCATAATCAGGGGCATCTTCTTTAAAAAGATATTTATTAAAATTATTTTTATCAAATATTCTTAAAATAATTTTATTATTTTTTCCCAATTCTTTTAATTTTTCTATTACTTTTTTAAAACTAAATACAGAATCAGAATATAAATTTAATTCAGTATCATCACTTAAATATTTTAAATTTTCTAATTCTTCATTGTTTAACTCGTTATATAAAAATAAATTAACATTATTTTTTAAATCAGCTAAACAATACTTATCTATTAATTTATTGTTGGGAGGTATTTTTATTTCTTTTTTGTGTTTTATTAACTTAAATTTCATATATATTAGCCTTTTACTTTCTTTATGTTTTTAGTAATATCATCTTTATAGTATTTATAAGTAGTAACAATTATTATAGCAAGTGGGAATGAAATAAATACTCCAAGGAGTCCAAATATTATTCCGCCAGCAAATAAACCTATTATAGTAACTAATGGATGAATTGAATTGGTTTTTCCATAAACTGTTGGATTTATTATATAACTATCAACTGCACTTAAAAGTATGAAGGCTATTACTGTTTTAATAAGTAATCCTGGACTTACTACGAATGCAGTTATAGCAGCTACTATATTAACAGCTATTCCACCAAAATAAGGAATTAAATTAGCAACAGCTGCTAAAAAACCTAAAAGAATTGCATTAGGATGCCCAATAATTGTATAAACTAAAGTATATTCTACTAAAGATATTACAATAATTTGAACCATTCCATTTAAATAATTTTTCATTTGATCATCTAAAGTTCTTATATAGTTAAAAGTTTTCTTACTTCTTTTTCTAAAGAAAAACTTTATTTCTTCTCTTATCTTATCCATATCTATTAGGAAATATATAAATGAAGCAAACACTATAAATATAGTTGAGATTGCTCCTAAAGACGAATCAATTATATTGATTGCTCCATCAGATACATAAGTACCTAAATTAGTAATTATCGTTTTAAATGTATCTGTTAAACTTGTTTCTAATCCTGCAAAATTGAAATCAAAACTTGTTTCTCCTAATGAACTTATAAATACTATTATACTATTAAAGAAACTTGATAATTGACCTAACATTACAGTAGCAATTAAATAAATTACTAAACTTGCTATACCTAAAATTATAAATACTATTATAAATATTCCTAACCATTTAGGTATTTTTTTATCTATCATTTTTTGTAAAAATGGATGAACTGCATAAGCAATAGCAAATGCGAATAAGAATGGTAAAACAATTTGTAATAATTTATTAGTTACACCCATCCATAAATGACCTGTTTGATATAGTAAAAACACTATTAGAGCAACTATAGCAATATTAACTAACTTATAATTTAGTTTATCTTTAAACATATAATCATCTACTTTCTAAAATAATTGTTACTGGTCCATCATTTGTAATACTAACTTTCATATCAGCACCAAATATACCTTTTTCTACATTAACAAATTCACTTAATTTTTCATTAAATTCATTATATAGTTTTATAGCATTTTCTCCACCCATAGCATTTATATAACTTGGTCTATTACCTTTTTTAGTATCTGCATATAAGGTAAATTGTGAAATACTAAGAATACTACCGCCTGTATCAAGAATACTTTTATTCATAACACCATTTTCATCATCAAATATTCTTAAATTAACTACTTTTTTTACTAAATAATCTATATCTTCACTTGTATCTGTATGAGTAAAACCGACAAGTAGTACAAATCCTTTATCTATACTACCCACTACTTTATTATCTACACTCACACTCGATTCTAAACTTCTTTGTACTAATACTTTCATAATCCACCTATTTTATAAGTCTTTCTACTGTTGTTATATTTTCTAACATTTCCAAATCATTTATAAATTTTAATAATTTTTCTTTATTTGGAACTAATAAATTTATATCAAACATATAATCATCTTCAGTAATAATAGTATTTATACTTTGAATTACTACATCTGAAGAAGATGTTTTAGATATTATATCTATAAGTATATTTTTATTATTATTTATTTTTAATGAATGAACTAATATATTAGTCGAATATTTCTTATCAATAGATTCATTCCATGAAACATCTATAAGTCTTTCATCTAATTCACTAACATTAGGACAAACACTTCTATGTACACTAATACCATTTCCTTTTGTAATATAACCTACTATTCTATCCCCTGGTATTGGTTTACAACAAGAAGCAACATTAACTTTTATTTCATCTATCCCTTCAACAATGATATCATTTTTAACACTTATCTTTTTCTCAACATTATTATTAACTTTATTTAATATCATTTCTTCTTTAGATATTTCTTCAGTATTTGTGATATTAATTACTGATATAGGACTAAACTTACCACTTCCAATATTTATATATAGTTCAGTTAAATCTCCTATGTGTAGCTCATCTAATATCTTATCTATATTTTCATCTTTATAAAATTCGCTAGTAGATATTTTTTTTCTTCTTAATTCTTTATTTAATAATTCTTCACCTTTTTTTAGATTTTCTTCTTTATCTATTCTATTGAAGAATGCTTTTATTTTATTTTTAGCTTGAGCAGTATATGCCATATTTATCCATTCTTTTGATGGAGTTGATGCTTTATTTGTATTTATTTTAATAATATCGTTATCTTGTAATTTATAATCAAGAGGAACAATATTGCCATTTACAATAGCCCCTACCATAGTATCTCCTACTTTACTATGTACTCTATAAGCAAAGTCTATTGGAGTAGCACCTTTAGGTAATTCTATTACATCTCCTTTAGGTGTGAATACATAAATAATACTTTTTAATACATCTTCTTTAACACTATTTATAAAACTTTCATCGTTATCTTCTTCTTGAGATAATTCCATAATAGATCTAAAGAATTGTAATTTTTCTTCCATAGCAGATTGCATTATAGTCTTACCTTTTTCTTTATAAGACCAGTGAGATGCGATACCATGTTCAGCAACTTGATCCATTTCATAAGTTCTTATTTGAACTTCATAAAGTTGTCCATTTTCACCAAACACTGTTGTGTGTAGTGACTGATAACCATTTTGTTTAGGCATTGCGATATAATCTTTAAATCTTTTTGGTATAGGTCTATATTTAGAATGTATTAAACCTAATGTTTGATAACAATCTTGTTCTGTATCTACAAATATACGAAGAGCTAGTAAGTCATATATATCACTAAATCTTCTACCAGTATCAAGTTTTTTATAGATACTATAAATACTTTTAGCTCTACCTTTTATTTTGTGTTTAATTCCATGACTATTTAGTAAATTTATTAAAGATTCTTTCATTAAATCTACATTAGCATTTCTTTCTACTTTGGATTGGTTTAATTTTTCTACTATAGAAAAATATACATCTGGTTTAGAATATCTTAAAGATAAATCTTCTAACTCACTTTTAATTTTATTCATACCAAGCCTATGAGCAATTGGAACAAGTATATCTAATGTTTCCTTAGCATTTGACTTTTGACTTTTTTCACTTAATATCCAAAGTGTTCTCATATTATGAAGTCTATCTGCTAGTTTTATTATTATAACTCTAACATCTTCTGTTAACCCTACTATTATTTTTCTATGATTAGCAAGTATTGCTTCATTATCACCACTAAAATTAAGTTTATTTATTTTAGTTACACCATCTACTAAATTAGCAATCTCTAAACTAAATTCATTAGATAAATCTTCTTTTGTTACATCACAATCTTCTATTGTATCGTGTAAAAGTGCGGCACATATAGTTTGATAATCCGCATTTATATCTGCAAGTATATAAGCAACATTTAAAGGATGAACGATATAATCTTCACCTGTATGCCTTTTTTGTCCAAAATGTTTTTCGAATGCAAAAAGATATGATTTAGTTATTAATTTTAAATCTTCTTTATTTGTTATATATGTTGATACCTTATCATGTAATTCATCAAATGTAATATTTGGATTATCTTTTCTCATATTTACCACCTTATTTAATTATATCATAGAAATACTATTTTAGTATATAAAATAAGATTAAAAATACTACATATTTTCTATTTAGATAACTCATATGTAGTAAACAATATCCTTTCATCTGTTACATACTTTACAACTATTTCATCATCTTCTTTACAAAGTATTATCCCTATAGTTTTATTCATATAATCTTTCTTTATATTTGTATCAATATAATTCATATAATATTTTATTTGACCTATATCTACAGGCTTTAACTTTCTTATTTTTAACTCTATTACTACATAACAATTTAATTCGGTATTAAAGAATAATAAATCGCATTTATGCTTACCTAATTTATATTCACTTCCTGCAAATAAAAATCCATAACCTAACTCTAATAAAAAATCTTCTATCTTTTCTAATATAAACTCTTTTAATGCTTTCTCACTTAATTTATCTATTCTTTCATTAGTTTTAATCAATACAGGATTTTTTATCATATCTTTTATAGATATAGATTTATCATCAGTTATTATTTCTATGTCATCTTTATATTCTAGTCTTTCATATTCTTTATTCTTAATCTTTTCTTTTAATTGTCTCTTACTTAAATTTTGTTTTATACATAAATTAATATAATAATTTCTTTTTGATTCTTCTTTAATTGGAAGAATTACAGATAAATTTGTCCAAGTCAATTTGTGGTCCACTGGCCCACAAATCTTAAAAGTTAAATATAATTGTCTCATTCTCTTTAAATTAGATATATCATAACCCTTCCCATACAAATTAGTTAATTCTTTACTCCATTCTTTTATTAAACCATTTCCATATTTAGCTCTTGCTTGTCCACCTTGTGCTTCTATTATAAGTTTTCCTATTTCATAATAAGTAACTAATCTAGATTCTTCTTCTATCAACCTATGTTTTTTCTTTAATACTATATCTTTTTCTATTAAGTTTTTTATATCATTTAAATAGTTCATTTAATCACCCATTAAGGTTATAACACATATTAAAATACTAATCAAATGAATGGTTTTGTTTAATTGCAACTTTATTTTTACAGTAATTAAAAAACTACAGTCAGAATACTCTTTCCTGTAGTTTTAACTATTACAGTTTTATAAAAATAGTAAAATTATTTTTTATATTGTTTAAACATTCTCTTTTGAAAAGAATCTTCTTGACTTTTAACATAATCCATATCATAAAAATTATAATAATCAAATACTTTTTCTATCAATTCATTAGGCACTATATTAAATTCTCCTTCTTTATAACAAAGTTCTCTTAAAAATGTTAAGTCTTTTCTTTTAATCATTTCAAAAAAATCAAGATTTCCATATACTTCTATAATATCATTCATAACTTCTTGTTCTTTTAATAATAAAACTAGATATTCTTGCATTCTTTCATCAAATTTATTAAGTATGAAGTTTCTATCTACTTCTTTTATCATTAAGATTTGTTTACCCGCAACTACATTTTGTCTAAAGAATGGTTTTTGATATTTAGATAACATTCTTCCATGCATCAGTATCAACAATAATTCTAATTTTACAGCACTCAACTGAATACCTTTTTCCATACATTTATTAGCAACTATTACTCCCTTTTCACTTGCTTCATCCATTATTTTTCTATGCATTTAAAAACTCTCCTTTATATCAATTATTTTATCACATATTCTATCATAATTAAAGAAAAAAAGATTACAAATGTAATCTTAACAATTAATTCCTTTTATTTGTAATTCTTCTTTTTCTTTTTTTCCATCATCATACCAATGTTTATTAGGATCTTTACCTATTCTTCTTTTTTCTATTAACATCCAAATTTGACTTGATATAAATAAACTTGAGAATGTTCCTACTAATAAACCGAATAATAAAGCAATATTAAAGTTTATTATTTCATGAGAACCTAAGAATATTAAACTTATAACAGGTAGTAAAGTTGTAATTGTTGTTATAATACATCTTACTACTGTTTGTCTTAAACTTACATTTACTATTTCTTTTAACTCATCAATATTTTTAATTTTATCTTTATATAATTTAGTTTTATTTTCTCTTATTCTATCAAATACAACTATTGTATTATTTATTGAATAACCAATTATTGAAAGTATAGCAGCTATAAACATACTATTTACTTCAAGTCTAAGTAAACTAAATAATAT
>JAZRAM010000111.1:0-3358 GCA_045634565.1 Bacilli bacterium | reverse complement strand
TGATTTATAATTTTCATCATTTAGTTTAAATAAATTATATAATTCTTCTATTTTTTCATTATCTTTATATATAGTTATTAATTTATTTATTTCATTAATAGTTATAGTTTCTAATTCATCTTTTCTTATTTGTTTATTATTTATGCAATTAGAAAATTTAGTAGACCTATCACTACAAACATAATAACTTACTTGATTCTTATCATTACTTCTTCCACATTTAGTTGATATAAAAGTCTTACCACAATAAGCACACTTAAGTATTCCACTAAAATTATTAACCGTTTTATTTTGACTACACCTTAATCTTTTATTCTTTCTATCTTGTACTTTAGCCCAAGTTTCTATATCAATTATTGAATCGTGTGCATCTTCTACTATATTCCATTTATCTTTTGGTAAATCTATTTTAGTATGATTCTTATAACTAACTGTAGTTGTTTTTCCTTGAACTAAAGTACCAATATATACTGGATTAAATAATATATTTTCTATAGTTCTTTTAGACCATAGACTCATGTATCTAATTTCTTTTTTAAAACAATAAATTTTTTCTGAATTTACATAAGAAAAATTTTCTAAGTTGATTATACTTCTACCTTGATTTTTTTCAATATTTAACTCAAAAGAAGTAAATAATTCTTCATACTTTTTTTCTACTTTATAACAACACCAAATATATTTAACATTACTAGGAATAACATTATCTATTTTAATCCAAATATCTGTATTGAATGAATTTAATATATCTGATTCTTCTATATTATCAGTTGTATAAAAAATATTAATAGAATTTGATTTGTGTAATTTAAGTTCTATATTATTTATTAAATTATTATCACAATCAATTTTACAGATATGATTTATAGTAGTCCCAGATTTTAAATTTTCATTAAAATAACTACAATTAATAATATAACCACCCGACTTAGAAAGAACTGTATTTTCATATTTTTTTGTTGGAATATTTATATATTCTCCATTATTCCATTTATATTCTGATGGGCTTAATACTTTATCATCATTTAAGCCTTTAGCTATAGTTCTAAGACCTAATCCATTAATATAATCATTATATATTCTTTTTACTATTTCACTAGCTATAGGGTCTATTATTAAATGAATAACATTATTCATATCTCTTTGTTTTAAATAACCATAGGGCGCAAAACTACCTACAAAATCCCCACATTTTCTTTTAGTATTAAAAGTTTTTTTGATATTATTAGATAAATCTTCTAAATACCACTCATTTGTAAGTCCTGTTATTTGTCTATTTTTTTTATTACTTGGATCATTAGAATCTGCATGATCTACTATAGTTACAAATCTAACTCCCCACTCTATAAATTTATCATGAATATATTTTTCAATTATTTCTATATCACGTGCAAATCTATCTTGTGATTTACAAAGTACAACATTTATTTTACCATTTTCACAATCTTTTAACATTCTATTAAATTCTGGCCTTGTTTTATCCGCACCAGAAATATCTTCATCACAGTATACATCAACGATAATCCAGTTACGTTCCATGCATTCTGCTTTTAACATCTTCAATTGATTTTCAATACTTTTACTTAATTGTGCTTTAGTTAATTTTACTTTATCTTGTTCAGAAATCCTAACATATAAACCAGCCCTTTCTACTGCATTTATAATACTTTTTATAATATCCTCCTTTTAAAAAGTCTTATAACACATCTAAATTATAACGCATATCTTTTATTTTTACAGCCATTATTTTTTAGAACCAGTTTTATATATCAGTCTAGCTAAAATAGTATTTAATTTTTCTTTTCTTTCTTTTTGATTATTGTTTTTAAATTTATGTTTAATTATATAATTCATATTATTACCCCCTTTTTATAAATTAAGTAAATTTTTTAATCAATTTTTGATTTCATAATAGTATCCAAATTATCAAAAAGATAATCTTTCAATAACTTTTCCATAATAGATTGAATAGTAGTTTTCTTTATTTTTAATATCGTTCTAAAAACAGAATTTGTATTACTATCTATTACAAATTTTATTTGAATATTTTTTTCTTTATTCATTAAATCATCTCCTTTCTTTAAATTTTTGGTACTAAATGTTGGTACTTAAAATCTTTAATTTTCAAATTTTCTTACAAATAAAAAAAGCAGGATAAATCCTGTATACAAAGAACTCACCAGTGGTGAGTTTAACCTTATTTTATAAGGCATTAGAGAAAATATAAGTGTTTACATTTGGATTAAGTGTTATACAATTGTAAACTTTTGAGGTTTTATTTTTCAATGGTGTTATACAATCGTAAACACTTTTTCACGTTTTTTTAAGCTTGTTTTCGTACTTTAAAATATAACTTTTTTAATATTTTTGGTACTTTAATTTAGATATTATTTATATTTAAAGGGGGTATTGTAGAATATGAAAAAAGCACTGACTTTATTTCTAAAATCAGCACTCAATACACTCTTATGTACAGTTATTTCATATTCTATCACAATTATAACACAGCAATTATGATTGTCAATAGGATAAAATTTAGGATGAAAAAAAGCAAAAAAAATAGGATGAAAAATCTTGTTAGCAATTGAAAAACAAAGTTTATTATAAAAAGAAACTTACATAGTAAGTGGGGGTATTGACAAGTGTAGATGATTTTTTTGTTAAAATTTTTCTAGGTAATTATTAATTTATGAAGCGCTCTTGTCATTGAAACGTATAGCAATTTCATATCTAACCTATTATCTTCGTTAAAATTCTCTTTCCCTACTATTATAACAGAATCAAACTCTAATCCTTTAGATAAATAACTAGGTAATATATTTATGCTGTTGTTATAATTTAAATTATTTGAATTAATTAAATTAATGTCTATTTCGTCTTTCAATTCTTCATATAATGAGTTAGCATCATTTTGTGTTTTTGTTATAACTGCAACTGTTTTATATTGGTTCTTCAATTCATTAATTATATTGAATATTTTTTTATCAGTATAAGAGACTTCTTCTCCATGCCTTATAACGGGTATAGCTTTATCTAAATTTAATATTTCATTTATTTTATTAGCTTCATCCATTATTTCTATTGTAGTACGATAACTTTTATTTAATTTTAATATTTCAAAATTATTAAATGTTTTTTCTAAACATTCCCAATTATCTATACTTCTATATGAGTATAAACTTTGTGCCAAATCTCCATATATACTAAAACTTGAATTTTTAAATATTTTATTTAATACATAAAATGTAAATTCTCCATAATCTTGAGCCTCATCAATTACTATATGCTTATAGTTATCAAACTCATTACTCCCTGATAACTTATATTTTATATAAATTAAAGATGGTATATCCTCTAT
>JAZRAM010000110.1:0-3083 GCA_045634565.1 Bacilli bacterium | reverse complement strand
ATTTTCATACATAATTAAAGGGTTTTTAATCGCATATGAATTTTTAATAGCATCTAAATATAATTTTTGATAATTTATTTTTTTATTTATACTTTCATTTAATCTAATTTTTAAATTACTTATATTATTTATTAAATCACTAATATTAGGTACAGCCATTTCTGCAGCTCCTGTTGGTGTTGGAGCACGCATATCTGCAACATAATCAGCTATTGTAAAGTCTATTTCGTGCCCTACAGCGCTTATAACTGGTATAGAACAATCAAATATAGCACGAGCCACTATTTCTTCGTTAAAAGGCCATAAATCTTCAATAGATCCACCACCTCTACCTACAATTAAAACATCTAAGTTATAATTTTCAGCAAGTTTAATGTTTTTTACAATATCTTCTTTAGCATTATCTCCTTGTACAAGTGATGGAAAAAGTATTACTTCACATATAGGATATCTTCTTTTTATAGTAGATATTATATCTTTAATAGCAGCTCCAGTAGAAGCAGTAACTACCCCTACTCTATTTGGTATTTTAGGTATTGTTTTTTTATATTTTTGATCAAATAAACCTTCTTTACTTAAGTCTTGTTTTAATTTTTCAAAAGCAATATATAAATTACCTATACCATCTTCTAACATTTCATCTACATATATTTGATAACCACCAGTTGCTTCATAAACACTAATTCTACCAGTAACGAGTACCTTAGAACCATCTACAGGTCTAAATAATAGTTTTTTAGCATTACCAGCAAACATAATAGCATTTATCTTACTAGTTTCATCTTTTATAGAAAAATAAATATGCCCTGTTGTGTGGTACTTAATGTTAGATATTTCTCCTTTTAAGAAAACTACTCTTAAATTATCATCTTGATCAAATTTAGCTTTTAAATATCTATTTATCGCACTTACAGTTAAATATTTATTATTCATGATTATCTACCTTATTTTTATATATTTTATCTAAAACTCCATTAATCATATTTTTAACATCATCATCACTATAAAGTTTAGCTAATTCTATAGCTTCATTTATAACTACTATTTCAGGTGTTTTAGTATATAATAATTCATAAATAGCCATTCTAAGTATTGATTGATCAGTATTACCTAATCTATCAATAGTCCATTTATTTAGGTATGTATTAGCTAGAATGTCTAGTTCATCTTTTTTTGTAATAACACCATAAACTACATCTTTAACAAACTCATTATCTATGGGATTAACTTCTTTAATAATATCTTCAACATTATATTCTATTTTATTTAATTCGTATACATTTATTTGATAAAGTATAGTCATTATGTTTTTTCTAAGTTCTGTACGAGTTAATTGTTTCATAAAAATCACCTATATACATTTTATCATAAATATTTAAAAAAATATATTATATATTTATCAAAGTTGACAAAAAATAAAAAATAATTTAAAATAACTATTCATTAAGGGGAAATACTATGAAGTTAATAATTAATTATGATTTATTAGATAAAATAAGAGAGTCAAAAACCGGTTTTTCATTACAAAGAACACTTAAACCCGTTTTAATTAAAGCTGGAATTTCTACGATTATTATTATGCTTATTAATGTTTTTATAGTTTCACCAGAAGAATTGTTAAAAGAATTCTTTGAAGCAATTTTAATTTCATTAAATATTCAATTACTTGTACATATACCTGCAGATTTAATATTATCAAAATATGTTAAAATTTTATCGAAAGACCAATTAAGAAAATTATCAAGTCAATTAAGAGATATAAATGTAAATACAGATGCCGATTTAATTTTAGATTCATATAAGTATAAGACAGAATATAAATGGTTAAAGAGTGAAAATGACATAGATTTAATACAAAAGAAATACATTATGGTTCCTGTAATTGAAAATGGTGAAGAAAAAGAAGTTTCTATTTTACAAGAACATGCTATTGGTAGTAAAACATATTCTCTTTCTATAGGAGAACCTACAAAACAAAAAGTATTTAAATTAGCCGCAAATCCTATATAAAAAACAACAGAATTTCTGTTGTTTTTATTTTATATATTTTTCAGCTATACCATTTTTTAAATTAACTATTATAGCAATATTTAAATATAGAAACAAACCTATAAAAGTAAACCAACCTATAAAAGGTATTATAAGCATAATTATCCATATATAAGGAGATAAATAATATTCTTTTCCTTTTACTTCTAATTTAGCTGCTGCTTTACAAGTCATATCTATATAAAATACATAGATCATTATAGTAATTGGTATCACTAAAACTAGTCCTATTACCCACCAATACCACTTACTATACCAAGCATTCTTATCAAAAGAATCTAATATAGCAGCTAATACAACAGTACTAGAACCACTAGAAAACAATAATAAGAGTAACCAAATCCACCAATTTTCTTTTTTTAATATATTCATGTCATCACCATATTCATTATATCATTTTTTCTCTCCTTCAACAAGATTAGAAAGAAATTTAAAAGTGCTTTCTACACCTTTTTGAACCACTTTACTTATTCCATTTGATAATTTACTTGATAATTTAGATAAATTATTATTATATACTCTATCATCTTTTACTAAATATTCATTTATGTCTACTTCTTTACCATCAGCAACGTCACTTTCAAATTGTTTTATTTGTTCTTCTGTTAAAACAGCATGTTTATGATTTTGATATTCATAATACCCAGTTAATTCCGCACAATAAATAACTAAAAAACTTAAAAATAATACCATAAATATAAATTTATATATTTTATTTTTTTTCTTTTTCTTCATTTAAATATTCTCCTATAACTTCAGCTATTAAATCTAATGTATTATTTATTTCTTCTATATTATTTTCGTTCCCACCTATTTCAATCAATATAACTCTTTCATCTAAATCTTGATTATATATTCCATTAACTCCATATCCTTGTTTTTTCATAATACCCCTAGATAATCCCGGATACTTAGTATTAATAATGTTATTTATTTTTTCTACAATTTCTAAATTGTTTAAATAAGTATCATATTCTAATCCTATTACAAATAAAATTTTCGCACAGTCTTTTCCGTTTATATTAATATAAGAT
>JAZRAM010000109.1:0-1869 GCA_045634565.1 Bacilli bacterium | reverse complement strand
CATAGTGATTCTATAACTTTAAATATATTTTTTAATGTAGTAGAAGATATAACAGAGTATCAACAAATAGAAGAATATGTAGAAGAAGAAAAAGAAAATGAATAAAAAATATTGAATCTATTTTTTAAAAATGATATAATTAAATTGCTGGAAGATGCGATTAGTCCTTATGAAAAACCTACTAATCGAAAACATAGGGAATCTAATTCACAGCTGGTGTAGAAGACCTATTAATTTAGGGATCCTGAAAGTTGTGATGTGGTGGCCACCTGGGAGACTAGGTTTTATTCGATTCGGGATTCGCTCTTCTGGCTTTTTAATTATGGAGGCTTTATGATAGAAGAATTAACTTTATTAAATGATACATATGTAATATTTGATTTAGAAACAACAGGGCTTTATCCAAATAGTGGTGATACTATGATAGAGATAGGCGCTGTTAAAATAAATAATGGTAGTATTGTTGATAGATTTGATGAATTGATTGATCCAGGTAAAGAATTAAGTGAAGAGATAATTAAAATTACTGGAATAGATAATGAAATGTTAAAAGATAAAAGAAAAGAAGAAGATGTATTAAAAGACTTTATGAATTGGGTAGGTGATTTACCTATGGTTGCTCATAATGCTAAATTTGATATTTCTTTTGTAGAGAATGCTTTTTCTAAATATAATATGGGTAATTTAAAAAATGTAGTAATCGATACATTAGGTTTATCTAGATATTTAGAATCTAAAGAAAGATATCACAATCTAGCTACTTTAGTTAAAAGGTATAATATTCCTTGGGATGAAGATAAACATCATAGAGCCAATTATGATAGTGAAGGTACTGCTTTAATATTTTTGCAAATGTTACAAAAATTAGAATTAAATAATTTTAAAACATTAAAAGATTTATATAAATATCCTTTTATTGTTATTAGAAAATAAAATGTGTTATAATTAAATTGGAGATGATTTTATGAAAAAAGAAAAATTAGAACAAATAAAAAGAATGGCTTATTTAGAACATAAAATATATAAAATTACAAGTAAATATCCAGAATCAAAAGGTTTTGATAAAGCAAAAAAATTAACATTTTATTCCAAAAATATAGAATTATTAGAGGGTGACCAATTAACAGTTGAAGATTGGGAGTATTTTAATATTGCTTGCATTATTCCTTTTGAAGAAATACTAGTAGAATTATCAAAATATGATATAAGTAGTCCTAAAATGGATGAAATAAAATTTATTGAAGATTTAATGAAAAAATATGATGTAAGTAAAAATATTATATGTGCAAGGATAAGACAAGTAAGAAATATAAATAAGTTTTTATTAGATAATAATGTTATTTTAAAAAGAGTTCATGAAACCCCTAATATTACACAAGAAATAATAGATGGATTATCTAAACTTCAATTATTAAAAGTAGATAGCAAACAAAGATTTACTGTTCTAGCTGTTCCAGGCAAAAGGCCTTTTGTAGTTGCGCCTGATAAAGTAGAAGCGTTTAAAAACTCAACTAATAGTAAAGAAGATAATGATTTTGTTAGAAGAGTAGCAGAAACATTTAGAAAAAATAATTTAGTTCAAGATAAACCTAAAGTTAAAAAAATAGGACAAAAAACTGACAAAAAATAATAAAATATAATATAAAAAACGACACTTTTAATAGTGTTCTTTTTTTATAATGTTTTTGGTGATTATATGAAAATATATTTAGACCTAGTAATGATACTTAATTTTGCTATAGATTTTATATTATTACTTGCTGTATCAATCATACTTAAAAGAAATGTTAAACTAACTAGAATAATGTTAGGTGCTTTTATAGGTGGATTAAGTATATTATTTTTATTCTTTAATATAAATAGTTTTTT
>JAZRAM010000108.1:0-1588 GCA_045634565.1 Bacilli bacterium | reverse complement strand
CTATAGGAATTATAAGTTACCTTATATTATCAATAGTAGATAAGTTTATAATTAAAGTACCTTGGTATATTTACATAAGTATTGGTATATTTTCAATAGTAATTATTATAATAGGTATAATAAAAGATATAAAAAAATAAGATTAAGTCTTATTTTTTTATATTTCTTTAAGCATTTAACTAAATAGTCTCTATTGCTTAGAGACTCTTTCTTGTATAATTCTTTTATTATTAAGTAATCTTTCCGTTTGATTTTCATCAGTATTAATGTTTATAGCAATATCAACATACTTTAAAGATTCTTCATAATTATCTTCATAAAAATAACTTAAAGATAACAAATCATAAACAGTATAATCCCAACTAAATATTTCATTTATATAAGTTTTAGGGTGTTCTTTTATTTTAAGTGCTTCTAAACAATATTTTTTAACTTCGCTAAAATTATTTTGTCTATATTCTAATAGTGCTCTTTCTATTAAAGGGTCTCTTAAATGAGGAGCTTCTAATATAGCTTTATCAAGCCACATTCTTGCTTCATCAATTCTATCTAAATTTTGATAACACCTACTAATAAATCTCATAGACGCACATCTTTCATCAATCCAAGTCGCGGTAGGTAATTTTAAATGTTTAATTAAAGTATCAATAGCATCATTCCACTTACCATAATACATATACTCTCTACCTAAGTAGTGTACATTTCTATCATCATTAGGTTTTTCCTTAACCGATAATTCAAGTAAAGGTAAATATGAACTTCTAGATTTAGTTTGATCTGGATAATGGTTTACAGTTATTTCATTAGTATATTTTTTTATTTCTTTATTATTTCCTATATAAGTTAAAACTTCATGTACAGGATGAGTCCATATATAGTCATTTCTATTATGTATTTTTTCTATATAAAAATTTACTTTAGGATTATTATTTTCATCTAGTAACCAGTTATAATTGTATGCTAGTCTAGTAGTATCTTTATCCCAAATTTCTTCTAATTTTTCTCTCCAATCTTTAACAAAAACTTCATCAAGATCGGTACAAATACAAATATCACAATCACTAGGTACTAATTTTAAAGATTCATTTCTAGCTACATCAAACCTCCAAGGCATTATTTTTTTAGTTTTGACACTAACCCCTAACTTTTTTAATTTTTTAACTGTTTTATCAGTAGAACCTGTATCTAAAACATAAATTTCATCTGCTTCTTTCATAGAATTAACCCATCTTTCAACAAACTTTTCTTCATTTTTACATATAGCGTATACACATACTTTATATTTATTCATAATCAGAACTCCTTTAAAAAAATATATTTAAATGAGCTGAACTTTTTAAGAACAGCTCATTTAATTTATTGGTTATGCTGCAGGTCCAGTAGGCCCTTGTGGTATAGTTAAGTTTAAGATAAAATCAGGTGCAGTTCCTGTGATAGTGGCAGTTGCTTCAGTACCAGGGGCTCCAGTTGTTACTGTTCCAATAGTTAGAGTAGGGGTAGCACCATCTGCTCCAGTTGCCCCCGGTGCCCCAGGTGCTCCAGGTGGTCCCGTTGCTCCACGTGGCCCCGGGGGGCCCCCGTGCGCCCG
>JAZRAM010000107.1:0-33506 GCA_045634565.1 Bacilli bacterium | reverse complement strand
AAAATCAAAATATAGCTTTAAATCCTACAAAAATAAATGGTTTATGTGGAAGACTTCTTTGTTGTTTGAAATATGAAGATGAATGCTATAAAGAATGTATGAAGAAACTTCCTAAAATAGGAAAAAAAGTTCAAACTGAGTTTGGTGAAGGCAGAGTTATAAGTACAGATATCTTAAAACAAACTTATAGAGTAGATGTTAAAGATAAAGGTATAGTGGAAGTTGATGTAAATGAAGGTAATTAATTATTTACTAGGTTATAAGGATTTAAAAATAGTACAAGATAATGAAATGTTTAATTTTTCACTAGACTCAGTATTACTTCCAAACTTTGTAACACTCAATAAAAAAATAGATAGAATACTTGATATAGGCTGCGGTAATGCTCCTATACCTTTAATACTATCTACTAAAACGAATGCTTTAATTACTGGTGTAGAAATACAAAAAGAAGTATATGATTTAGCTTTAGAATCAGTTAAAATAAATAAAAAAGAAAATCAAATAAATATTATAAATAAAGATATAAATAATTATTATAAAGAAATAGAAACAGATTCCTTTGATGTAATAACTTGTAATCCACCATTTTTTAAATATATTGAATCATCAAATATAAATAAAAATGATTATAAGACTATTGCTAGACATGAAGTTAAGTTAAACCTAAGTCAGTTGTTTAGTATAGCTAAAAAACTTTTAAAAAATAATGGTGTGATTGCTATAGTACATAGACCAGAAAGATTTGTTGAAGTAGTAGAAGAAATGAAAAAAAATAATATAGAACCTAAAAGAGTTCAATTTGTATATCCGAAGAAAAAGATGGAAGCAAATATTATGTTAATAGAAGGAAGTAAAAATGGAAAACCTGGACTTAAAATTTTGCCTCCTATCTATAGTCATCAAGATAATGGAGAATATACAGAAGACGTAAAAAAATATTTTGAATAGAGGTGATAATATGTCACAAAAAAGTTATGATAATAGTCCAACTTTATATCTTATTCCAACTCCAATAGGAAATATGGAAGATATAACTATAAGAGCAGTTAATACTTTAAAAATGGTTGATGTTGTTTTCTGTGAAGATACTAGGGTAACTGGACAATTATTAAAATATTTAGATATAAGTAAAAAGTTAATATCTAGTCATAATTATAACGAATCAGGAAATAAAGAAAAATTGTTAGAATATTTAAGTAGCGGAAGTAATGTTGGATTAGTTAGTGATAGAGGCACACCTATAATAAGTGATCCAGGATATGAGCTTGCTAAAGTAGCTATAGATGAAGGTTACAATGTAGTAAGTTTACCTGGCGCAACTGCTTTAATACCTGCTTTAACTTCATCAGGTATTAGTCCTATGCCATTTTATTATTATGGTTTTTTAAATAGTAAAGATAGTACTAGAAGAAAAGAACTAGAATTTTTAAAAAATATAGATGCTACATTGATACTTTATGAAGCACCTCATCGTATAAATAAAACATTAAAAGATTTGGGAAATGTTTTGGGAAATAATCGTAAAATAAGTATTTCCCGGGAAATAACTAAAAAATATGAAGAAATATATAGGGGCACAATAGGTGAATTAATAGAGCAAAATAATGAATATAAAGGAGAACTTGTAGTAGTAGTTGAAGGCAATAAAGAAATAGTAGAATATAAAACTTTAACAGTTGAAGAACATGTTAAACTATATATAGAAGATGGTAAAAGTTCAATGGATGCTATTAAAATAGTTGCTAAAGAACGTGGTATGAAAAAAAGCGAAGTATATGATATTTACCACAATATAGAAAAGAAGTGATAAAATGAAACTTATAGTAGGTTTGGGAAATCCAGGAAGAGAATATAATAAAACTAGACATAATATTGGTTTTATGTGTATAGATAAAATTGCTGAATATTTTAAAGTGAGTTTTGATTCTAATAAATTTACTGGAACCTATACACAATTCAATTATAATGGAGAAAAAATAATACTTTTAAAACCTTTAAAATATATGAATCTATCTGGAGAGGTAATAAGAGAGTTTGTTAATTTCTTTAAAATAGATATAGAAGATATATTAATCATTTGTGATGATTTAGATACAATGGTAGGTAATTTTAGGCTTAGATATAAAGGTTCAAGTGGTGGACATAATGGACTTAAAAATATAGAATTACACTTATCTACTAAAGATTATAAAAGAATAAAAGTTGGTATATCAAATGACAAAAATATGGATGCTAAAGATTATGTATTAGGTAAATTTACTAAAGAAGAGATAGATTTAATAAATCCTATAATAGATAAAATACCATATATCATAGAGGATTATTTAAAATTGCCATTTGATAATTTAATGAATAAATATAATTAAAAGGATGTTTTTATATGATAGCTGCTATAATAGAAAATCAAGAAACAAAATCTAAAGAATATTTGTACGTAAAAAATGAGAATAATATATTATTTTATTATGGTTTTAGTTTTATTGATAATGAAATTACCCCAATAGATAAAAATATAATTCAAAAAATATATAATTTATTTAAATTAAATGAAGAATGCATTTATATAGAAGATTATTTAAATTATCAGGTTTATTTAGACAAGAAGAATAATATAAAACATTTTATAAAAAATGGTGTTGAAGATTTTTTGATGTTATTTGACAATAATGGTCAAGATATTGCTGTATATAATAAGTCAAGTGATATTGAAAAAAATATATCAAAAAGCAAAAAAATTCATATAGGAAAATTTATAATAAGTATTTCACTTAATTTTATAATTTTAATGACTATTTACAATATGTCTACGCCTATAATTCAAGCTAAATTACGAGAAGGAAATGTATATAATAATTTACAATATAAATTTTCACAAATAGCCTATTCAGTTTCAGATTATATAGGTTTAGATATTAAATCTATAGATAGCAATCAAGCGTTAGAATTAATAAAAAATTCAGATCTTCCTGATGATTTAAAAGAGTGTTTTTCTAATGAAGATTTAATAAATAATATATTTCCTTATTATAAAAACACTGATATGGAATATTTAATAAAATCAAAATTACAAAATTTAAAATTAAGAGTTTATGAACCAACTGATAAATTAATAACAAATCCAGAAACTACAGATGGTTTTTATATAGAACTTGCCCCTAATGTTTTAAATGTAAAAAACATTAGTAAATATAAAGAAACTGCAAAACATGAATTTGTTCATTTGTTGCAATCTCCTAATCGCAAATATATATTTTTACAAGAAGCTTTAGCGGAAATAATTTCAGAAGAATATTTAGATAAAAAAGATCCTGTTTATGGTTATTGTGTAATGAGTGTAAGTTTACTTATGGATACAATAGGCCCTAAAATAATCTGGGAAACCGTTTTCAGCGGAGATGACACTAACTTAAAAAATGTTTTGAAATCTAATTTGGATGGGAGTGAATATAATGAATTAATTTCATATTTAACAACGCCACCACAAGAAACCGTTGAGAGTTGTCGAAAAATCAATGAAATAATTTCAAATCTTTATAAAAATATAAATAATCAAGAAATTCGTGAAAATAAAAATATATTTAATGAATATGGATATCATGTAAAAAGAATTTATTTTAACGAAGATAAAATGTTGAAAAAACAAACAGAGGATGGATTTATTAATATAAATGAAATATTTACAGATCAAGTGGTTAGAGAAAATAAAAATATAGTAAGATAATCATGATACCAAAGTGTATCTTTTTGTTGTTGGAAAGGAGGGTATTAGATGTTTTTTAATAATATATTAAATGAGTTAGATGGAGACTCAATTTATGGTTTAACACCAGAACTTAAAGGATTATTTTTATATAAGAAATTTGAAAAAGAAAATAAGAGTATAGTGTGTATAACTTCAACTATCTATGAAGCAAATAAGCTATACCAAATATTGTTAAATTATACAGATAAAGTATCTTTTTTTCCGATGGATGATTTTCTAACTAGTGAAGCTTTAGCTATCAGTCCAGAGTTTAAATTTACTAGACTTGATGCTTTAAATACTTTGCTAGAAGAAAAAAGAATAGTTATAACTAACTTAATGGGATTTTTGAGATTTTTACCTAGTCCTAAAGATTATAAAAATTCATATTCTAAAATAAAATTAGGTGATGAAATAAAAATAGAAGAATTAGTTTCTAATTTATATAGAATTGGTTATAAAAGAGAATCTTTAGTTAATAAAACAGGAGAAATGGCTGTTCGTGGATTTATAATAGATATATTTCCGATCAATTATAGAAATCCTATAAGAATAGAGTTTTGGGGAGATGAAGTAGATAGAATTAGTGAATTTGATATTGATACTCAAATTTCTAAAGATAGACTTGACGAAATAATAATAACGCCTACTACTGAGTTTATTATTGATAAGGAACTGGAAGAAGAACCTAAACATAGAGAATTGATAAAATATATAAAACCTGTATCTATATTAGATTATTTAGGTGAGTGTATAATTTTTTATAATGATAGAAAATCTATAGAAAAAAGTTTTGAATTATTAACTGAAGAAATAACAGATTATAAAAATAATAATGAAATAAATCATAATACTAAGTTCATGTTTGATTTAGAAAATAGTTATAAATATGAAGAAATAGACTTTGTATCATTTGATAATAAAACTAACTCTAAAAAATCTATAAATTATCAATCATTTGAACTAGATAATTTTATTGGTGGGATTGATTCAATAAGTAAAAGGCTTAATGGATATATTAAAGATGGTAAAACTGTTATAGTTTGTTTATCAGATAGATATAAAGTTAATAGATTAGAAAGTGAACTTGTAAGTAGTAATGTAGTAGTTACAAGTATATCGGATATAATAGATAACAAAATAAATCTTGTAGTTAGAAAAATAAATAGTGGTTATATAATAGGAAACTATGTAGTAGTTTCTGAAAAAGAACTTTTTAATAAAAAAGAAAGTGGAGTTGCTTATAAATCTAATTTTAAGATGGGATCTAAAATTAGGGATATAAATAAACTTAATATTGGAGATTATGTAGTTCATGTAGTTCATGGTATTGGTATTTATAGAGGTATTAAAACTTTAACAAAGAAAGGACTAAAAAAAGATTATTTAACTATTGAATATAAAGGTGAAGATAAATTATATATTCCAGTTGAAAAGTTAGAGTTTATAAATAAATATTCATCTAATGAAGGAGCTACTCCTAAAATAAATAAATTAGGTGGGACTGAATGGACTAAAACTAAATTACATATAAAGAAAAAGATAGAAAGTATAGCTGGAGATTTATTAAAACTTTATTCTGAAAGAGAAATGGCTATAGGTTATGCTTTTGATAAAGATACAGAGGAACAAATAGAGTTTGAAAAGGATTTTCCATATATTGAAACTAAAGACCAATTAAAGGTAACTGAAGAAATAAAAAAAGATATGGAAAAAAGTATTCCTATGGATAGACTTTTATGTGGTGATGTTGGATATGGTAAAACTGAAGTAGCGTTCCGTGCTATATTTAAGGCTATTATGTCTAATAAACAAGTGTTATTCTTATGTCCAACAACAATTCTTTCACAGCAACACTTTCAAAACGCTATAGAAAGATTTAAAGAATTTCCTGTAAGAATAGAACTTTTAAATAGATTTATTTCTAAGAAAAAACAAACTGAAATATTAAAAGATTTGAACGATGGTAAAGTAGATTTACTTATAGGAACTCATAGAATCTTAAGTGATGATGTAGTTTGTAAAAGACTAGGATTACTTGTAATAGATGAAGAGCAAAGATTTGGCGTTAAACATAAAGAAAAAATAAAATCTTATAAAAATAATATAGATGTTTTAACTTTAAGTGCAACACCAATACCACGAACACTTCAAATGTCACTTGCTGGAGTTAGAAGTTTATCTTTGATAGAAACACCACCAGTAGATAGATATCCAATACAGACTTATGTATTAGAAGAAAATAAAAATGTAATTAAGGATGCTATATACAAAGAGCTTGCAAGAGAAGGTCAAGTATTTATTCTTTATAACGATATTGCTACTATGGAAGAAAAGAAAAGAAGTTTAGAATACTTAATTCCAGAAGCAAGAGTTATTTGTGGTCATGGTAAAATGAAAAAAGAAGAACTAGAAGATGTTATGTATAAGTTCATGAATAAAGAATATGATGTTCTTCTTTGCACTACAATTATTGAAACAGGTATTGATATACCGAATGTTAATACATTAATTATAATAGATGCTGATAGATATGGTCTTTCACAACTTTACCAAATTAGAGGTCGAGTAGGTAGAAGTAATAAAATCGCATATTCATATTTAATGTATAATAAAGGTAAGATTTTAAGTGATGTAGCTAAGAAAAGATTAAATGTAATAAAAGAGTTTACTGAACTTGGAAGTGGTTTTTCTATAGCTATGAGAGACTTATCTATAAGGGGTGCTGGAGATATACTTGGATCCGAACAATCTGGTTTTATAGATACAGTAGGTGTAGAATTATTTCTTGATATGTTAAATGAAGAAGTAAGTAAATTAAAAGGAATTAAAGTAGAAAAAGACGAAACTGATACTCAACCTTTAATAGAAGTGGAAACAACTATCGATGATAAGTATGCTAAAGAAGAAGATTTAAAAATAGAAATACATCAAAAAATTAATAAGATTGCTTCTATAGAAAGTTTAAATAAAACTAAAGAAGAATTAGAAGATAGATTTGGCGTATTAGATGAAAATGTAATTATTTATATGTATGAAGAATTATTTGAAAAAGAAATAAGAGCTTTAAAAGTTAAAAGTGTTAATCAAACTAAAAACTTTGTTGCAATAACTCTCTCTAAAGAATTAACTAAAAATATAAATGGGGAATTATTATTCTTAGATGTTATATCATTAACTAGAAAGTTTAGATTTTCTATGAAAAATGATGAACTTACAATAACTCTTGATACAGTAGGACTTGATAGACACTTTATTTATTATTTAATAGATATGTTAAATATATTAAAAAAATCTATAAAAGAAATGTAAAGCAAGTAAAAAAATAATAATTTTTACTTGCTTTTTTTATATAATTTATAATAAAATTATGGTAGATAGTACTATGGTATGTACTATAGAAAGGAGAATTATGGAAAAAACAAAATTTGTTCAAATTGGTTGTGGAAAGATGTCTATCTATACTATGAGATATGCCATTGAAAATGGCTGTGAAATAGTAGGTGCAGTAGATATCAATCCAGAAGTAATTGGGAAAGATGTAAGTAGTGTTATAGGCTGTGAAGATTTAGGAGTAACAATAAGAAATGTTAGTGAATTAGATTCATTATTAAAAGAAGTTAAACCTAATATTGCTATAGTTACTACTATGAGTTTAATGAATGACTTAGAGAGTGTTTTAATGACATGTGCTAAAAATGGAGTAAATGCTATTACAACTTGTGAAGAAGCATTTTATCCAGCAAATTCATCTCCTAGAATTACAGAAGAATTAGATAGAGTAGCAAAAGAAACTAACTGTACTATTACAGGTAGTGGATATCAAGATGCTTTCTGGGGCAATTTAATTACCACAATTGCAGGTGCTACTCATAATATTACAAAAATTAAGGGATCTTCTTCTTATAATGTAGAAGACTATGGTATTGCCCTTGCTCAAGCACATGGTGCTGGACTTACTTTAGAAGCTTTCGATAAAGAAGTTGCAAGTCTTGATAGAATGAGTGAAGAAGAAAGATTAGAAATAATAGAAAAAGGAGAATTTGCTCCTAGTTATATGTGGAATACTAATGGATGGTTATGTGATAAATTAGGATTAACTCCTATACATCAAACACAAAAATGTGTTCCAATGACTCATAGTGAAGATATATACTCATCAACACTTAATATGACAGTTAAAGCAGGGGATGCTACTGGTATGAGTGCTGTTGTAACAACTGAAACTGCAGAAGGAATCATAATAGAAAGTGAATGTATTGGTAAGGTTTATGCTGATACTGACTGTGATAAGAACGAATGGACTGTATATGGAGAACCTGATACAACATTTGTTGTAACTAGACCAGCTACAGTAGAACTTACTTGTGCTTCTATAGTTAATAGAATACCAGACGTATTAGATGCTCCAGCAGGGTATGTTCCAACTTCTCAAATGGGTGAATTAAAATATCAAAAAATGCAAAAATAAAAGGGTAATTAAACCTTTTATTTTTTACATTCTTTTAATAAAATCATTTTTTGGTAAATCTTCTAACTTAATTTTCATAGCTCTAAGTAATCTCATTCTTAATAAATCTTCTTCAGAAGATTTAGCGTTTGCCTCTTCTAAATCTTTTTCTAAGTTAGGACTTTCGTATAAATCCAGAGCCTTTAATAATTTAGTTTCTGCAAGA
This sequence comes from Bacilli bacterium, assembly GCA_045634565.1. GTDB lineage: Bacteria > Bacillota_I > Bacilli_A > RF39 > UBA660 > UMGS1613. Next base: position 25,085 of record JAZRAM010000107.1, on the reverse strand, counting down.
TTACTATAGAAAGTATCACATATATTATTGATTTCTTCTTCAGTTATTTCTCTTTTTATAATATTATTTATATATTCAATTTTCTGATTTTATAAAGAGCATTTTTAAAAGCTTCTTCAGGCATTCGTTTATTTAATAATTTTTTAGCATCTTTAATCTTTTCTCTAACCTTTGTATCAATAATTTCTTCCTTATTAAAATATATACTAGGATTAGTTTCATTTCCATGTAATAAACTATTTAATTGCATTAAAATCAAAGTTTTATCGCGGTGTTGTAAAGTTTTTAGATGTTCTTCAATTTTTTCATCAGTCATTCTTAAAATATTTAATACTTTTGGATTTTCGATGACTTCTTCAGGCATATTAAATGAACATAATGGTTTTAAAAAGTAATAGTAATTATCTAAATAATTTTTATTTCTCTTTTCGTTTTTACAATCAAAAGTAACATCTGTAATGAAGAAACTATCAATATTATATTTATCGTCTTTTAAATGAACCATATTTCTTGCATGTCCAACATCTTTGTTTGTGTAACTTAAATATACTTTTTTATTTTCAATACCTAACTCATCTAATATAAAATTAAATAAATTAGCAAACCCATCACAAACAATTTTACCGCTACTAATAATTTCACTTAAACTTCTTGAAGTTCCAAGACTTTCTCCTTCGTTTTCTTTAACATACTCATGTGATTTTACAATATCATAAACTAACATAACTTGTTCTAAAGGTGATAAATTATAATGTTTTACAAAATTTATTATTTCGTCTAAAAACTTATACATAGTATAAAAATTTTTAAAAGAAATAGGATCATAATTGTTTTTAAAACAAATATTTAGATTAGGTAATTCAGTTTCTTTAAAATTATTTATCAAATATTTGTATTCTTTAGCTATCAAAGTAATTTTAAATTCTTTGTTTTGTTTTAAAAATTTTAAAATATTCTCTTTGTTTTGAAAATCATCATCTATACTATAAGAAATGTTAAATGTGTTATTAAATTTTTCTTTATTAGTTAAATTGTTTTTTATAAGTTCTAATACATTATTAAGTTCTTTTTGCATGTTTTCATAATTTAATTTTATTCCTTTTTCTGTATAAAAAGGTTGATGACAAAAATCACTATATAATTCTTCATTAACTTCAATTAATTCTATAGGCAAATCAATAGTTAATAAAGCATTATCATTCTCGTCAAAATCAATATAAATATGAATATCCATAAAATCACCACATCAATTATAACACTTTTTTAGAATAAATAAAATTATTTAATACAAAATAATTTTAGGAGGATTTTATGAAAGCGACAGGAATAATAAGAAGAATAGATGATTTAGGAAGAGTAGTAATACCAAAAGAGATAAGAAAAAACTTAAGAATTAAAGAAGGAGACAATTTAGAGATATTTGTAGTGAATGAAGATATTATATTAAAAAAATATTCTATGATGAATAAAATAAATGATTTAGCTCAAGAATTAACAGACGCAATATATACATTTATGAAACATAGTATATTTATAACTGATACTGATCAAGTAGTGGCCGCAAGTGGTCCTTTAAAGAAAAAATATTTAAATAAAAATATAAGTGATTTTATAACAGAATCTATAAAAAGAAGAGATAAAATATTAGAAAATCATTTTAAAGAGTTAAATTTTATTGAAGATGGAAAACTTAGTTGTAGTTATGTTTTATCAACTATACTTGTTAATGGTGAAGCGACAGGTATGATACTAATAATAAGTGAAGAAGAAAAAATGAGCGAAGCAGAGATGCAGATGGCTGGAATAGTTTCATCTTTTATGACAAAATATCTTGAACAATAATAAAAAGTGTGCTATAATCTAACTCAAGAAATCAAATGCAGTGAAGGAAAGAAGGATACAAGCGTATTTTTTAGAGAACTTGGTTAGGTGAAAGCAAGTAATACAAAGTATCTCGAATGGGTCTGGAGCATATTTATATAATACGGTAACAACGTTATAGTTTTAAGGTGTATTTATACACGAATTAAGGTGGTACCACGTATTCTCACGTCCTTATACTAGGATGTGAGATTTTTTTATAGGAGTGTGATATTATGAGAAAGTTTGAAAAGATTAGTTTTGAACAATTCAAAAAAGATATAAAAGATGATAAAGAATTATATGAATCATATATTTTACCAAAAAGAAGTACTAAAACTTCTGCAGGTTATGATTTTTTCGCGCTTTATGACTATACATTAAAGCCTGGAGAAACTATGAAAGTTCCAACTGGAGTTAAAGTTAGTATGGAATGTGATGATGTATTATTTCTTATAGATAGAAGTAGTATGGGATTTAAGTATAATGTACGAATGTGCAATCAAGTTGGTGTTATTGATCAAGATTACTATAATAATACTAATAATGAAGGCCATATGTGGATTAGAATTCAAAATGAAGGCGATAAAGATTATATAGTAAAAAAAGGTGAAGGAATGATTCAAGGCATATTTATGAAATACTTGAAGACAGATGATGATATAGAGTCAGACAGAGTCAGAGACGGTGCTTTTGGCTCAACAAATAAATAGAAAGAGGGATATTATGGAAAAATATTATATTTCAACAGCTATTGCATATACATCAGGTAAACCTCATATAGGAAATACTTATGAGATAATACTTGCAGATGCAATTGCTAGATTTAAAAGATTACAAGGTTATGATGTTTATTTTCAAACAGGAACAGATGAACATGGAGAAAAAATAGAATTAAAAGCTAAAGATCAAGGTAAAACTCCAAAAGAGTTTGTAGATGAAGTGGCTAGTGAAATAAAAAGAATATGGGACACAATGAATACTAGTTATGATAGATTTGTAAGAACTACAGATGAAATACATGAAAAACAAGTTCAAAAGATATTTAAAAAAATGTATGATAAAGGAGATATCTATTTAGATGAATATAAAGGATTATATTGTACTCCTTGTGAATCTTTCTGGACTGAGTCTCAACTTGTAGATGGAAAGTGTCCAGATTGTGGTAGGGAAGTTAGTGAAAAAAGTGAACAAGCATACTTCTTTAGATTATCTAAATATCAAGATAGATTAGAAAAATTCTTAACTGAAAATCCTAACTTTTTACAACCAGATTCAAGAAGAAATGAAATGTTAAATAACTTTATTAAACCTGGATTACAAGATTTATGTGTATCAAGAACTAGTTTTGATTGGGGAATACCTGTAGATTTTGACCCTAAACACGTTGTTTATGTTTGGTTAGATGCACTTACAAACTATATTACTAATATTGGTTATGATGTAGATAACCCAAGTGAAGAATTTAAAAAATATTGGCCAGCTGATTTACACTTAATAGGAAAAGATATTGTTAGATTTCACAGTATTTATTGGCCAGCATTCCTTTGGAGTTTAGATATAGAATTACCAAAACAAATCTTTGGACACCCATGGCTTTTAACTAATAATGATAAAATAGGTAAAAGTAGAGGGAATGCTATATATGCAGATGACTTAGCAGAGCAATATGGTGTAGATGCTGTAAGATATTATGTACTACACGAAATACCTTTTGCTAATGATGGTAATTTAACTTATGAACTACTTGAAGAAAGATATAATTCAGATTTAGCTAACATTCTAGGAAACCTTGTTAATAGAACAATATCAATGAATAAAAAATATTTTGATAATGTAGTTTCTAATAGTGATGTTGTTGATACAGTTGATGAAGATTTAATAAATACAGTAATGAGTGCTAAAGGTAAAGTAGAAAAATGTATAGATGATTTAAGAGTAGCAGATGCAATAGATGAAGTATTTAATATATTTAAAAGATGTAATAAATATATAGATGAAACTACTCCTTGGATACTTGCTAAAGAAGAAAATAAAGATAGATTAAAGAAAGTAATTTATAACTTACTTGAATCTATTAGAATAGGAGCAGTATTATTACACAGTTTCTTACCAGCTACTTCAGAAGAAATATTTAGACAATTAAATACTACTGAAACAAGCTATGATTCAATAAAAGAATTTGGTAAATTAAAAGTAGGAGATACTTTAAATGATCCAAAACCATTATTCATAAGAATAGAGAAAGAAAAATAATTCTTTCTTTTTTTGTAAACAAATATGTAAAATGTAGTAATTTGTCGAGTAAAAAATATTAAAAACTATTTATTATTATATTTATATATGATATATTGGGTTTGCTGTATTTTTAAAATAGATAAGGAGAAAATATGTCAAACAATAAAAACGTAGAAAAATATCTTTGGATATCAGCAGTAATGTTTGTAACTTATTTACTTTTAGGCAGTTTTATCGTAAGTAAGAATTATTTAGAATTAGGTTATTTAATAACTCTTTATGCATTTTTAATAATTGCTAAATTATCAAATAGAAAGAAATAGAAAAATTATATCAAGTGTGGTATAATTTTTTTGGTGGTTTTATGTTAATAGATACGCATTGTCATTTAAGTTATGAAGATTATGATAATTTAGATGAAATAATAAAAACTATGGATGGTATTATGATTGCTAGTGGATGTAATGATAAAACAAATAAAGAAGTTTTAGAATTAGTAAATAAATATGATAATGTTTATGGTACTTTAGGTATACATCCAGAAGAAGTAGATAATATAGATGAAAATAGTTTTAGATTTATAGAAAAAAATATAAATAATCCCAAAATAGTCGCTATAGGAGAAATAGGTTTAGATTATTATTGGGTTAGTGATAATAAAGAAAAACAACAAGATATATTTAAAAGACAATTAGATATTGCTACAAAGTATAATAAACCTATAGTAGTACACTCTAGAGAATCAATACAAGATACTTATGATATATTAAAACAATATAATTTAAATGGTTCTCTACACTGTTTTAGTTCTAGTTTAGAAATGGCTAAAGAATTTATTAAATTAGGATATAAAATAGGCGTGGGTGGTACTGTAACTTTTAAAAACTCTAAAAAATTACAAGAAATAGTAAAAGAAATAAATTTAAAAGATATACTACTTGAAACAGATAGTCCTTATCTATCACCTGAACCTTTTAGGGGTAAAAGAAATAATCCTAGTAATATTTGTTTTGTAGCACAAAAAATAACTGAATTAAAAAGTATAGATATTAAAGAAGTATTAGATATGACAAGTTCTAATGCCATACAATTATTTGACTTAAAGCTTTAAAAATGGTATAATTACATTATGTATGATAGAGGTGAGAAAATGACAAAAAAAGTTAAGTTTTCATTATTTTTATCAATAAGTGCAATAGTTGCTATAATAACAGTTACAATGTTAAATACAGGAACAACTATTTATAATAACGTTGGAGATATGACTGCAACTGTATTAAATGAAATAGAACCTTATGGAACTGATTATATATATGTATCAAATATGCCTTCTAATGCAGAACCAATAGTAGTAAGTGAAGGTATAAATGGATTAGATTATACTTATGATGGTTTAAATTATATACATTTAAGCGATATGAAAAATGAAGTTGTTAAAGTAGGAACAGGAAAACAAGGAAACTTTAAAGGTAAACTTACTGGATATGGTCCTGATTGTCCAGGATGTAGTAAAGTTGGAAATGTTTCTTGTAGAACAGAATCAGGAAAAAATCATAGTTTAACATATGATGGATTGTATTACACAGATGATGAATATGGAAGTGTAAGAATACTTGCTGCAGATCATACTGCATTCCCTTGTGGGACAATAGTTACTGTAGATAATGGAACATTAGATAAGTTTACAGGGATCGTATTAGATACTGGATCTGCTATGAGAGGCGCTTGGAGAAATGAAGGAGTAGTTTGGATGGATTTAGCATTCACATCTCAAAAAGAAGCGCTTACTGGTGGTGCTACTAGTTCAAAAACACAATTTAATGTACAAAGATGGGGATGGTAATCCCTTTTTATTTTTATAAAAATGTGATATTATAAGATGGAATGGAGAGATATTATGCAGTATTCACCAATAAAGTTTAAAGAAAAAATGGAAAAATACAATTTTAATCTTAAAAAAATGTTTGGACAAAACTTTATAATAGATGAAAATATAATAAATAATATTATTACAAGTGCTAATATAGATACAGATACATTAGTAATAGAAATAGGTCCTGGAGCAGGTTCCTTAACATATAAATTGTCACAATATTCTAAAAATGTACTTTGTTATGAAATAGATACAACTCTTAAAGAACTTTTAGAAGATAATTTAAAAGATTGTAATAATGTAGATATAATATTTAAAGATTTCTTAAAAGCAAATGTACTTGAAGATATAAAAAAATATAGTTATAAAAAACTATATGTAGTTGCTAATTTACCTTATTATATAACAACTCCTATAATAGTTAAGTTTATAGAAGATAATATTCCAGTAGATAAAATAGTAGTAATGGTACAAAAAGAAGTAGGAGATAGATTTAAAGCAAAACCTAATACAAAAGAATATAATTCACTTTCTATATATTTAAATTATTACTTTGATGTAAAAAAACTATTAGATATATCTAAAAATGTATTTATACCTAAACCTAATGTAGATAGTATAGTGGTAGAATTTACTAAAAAACAAAATAATTTTAAATTAAAAGATGAAAAATTATTTTTTAACTTAATAAAAGATTCATTTACACAAAAAAGAAAAACAATAAAAAACAATTTAAAAAAATATAATTTAGAAAAAATTGAAGAAGTATTAAAAAAATATAATTTTGATTTAAGTGTTAGAGCAGAACAATTACCAATAGAAGTATTTGTTGATATATCAAACAATTTAACAGATTAGTTTTAATTTGTTTTTTGTTTATCATTTTTTAAAAGTATAGTATAATTATAATGGTGATTTAAATGAAGAAAGTTGTTGTACTAGGTGGTGGGACAGGAATGTCTAACTTACTTAGGGGATTAAAACAATATCCTTTAGATATAACTGCTATTGTTACTGTATGTGATGATGGTAAAAGTACGGGCATTTTAAGAGAAGAGTTTAATATACCTGCTGTTGGGGATATAAGAAGAGTTTTAGTTGCTTTATCAGAAACAGAACCTTTAGTAATGGATTTATTTAATTATAGATTTAATACTTCAAGTGACTTAGATGGTCATACTGTAGGTAATTTATTATTAACTGCAGCTAGTGAAATTAGGGGTAATTTATCTGATGGTATTGAAGCTTTAAGTAAAGTTATGAACTTAAAAGGTAAAGTTGTTCCTTTAACAGAAGATAATGTAGTTTTAATGGCTGATATGGAAGATGGCACTGTAATAGAAGGCGAGCACCACATAACAGAAACTAATGCTAAGATAAAAAGAGTTTATTATAAAGAAGAAGCAGTTGCGACTAAAGAAGCTTTAGAAGCAATAAAAAATGCTGATTTGATATTGTTTAGTATGGGTAGTTTATTTACAAGTATAATACCTAACTTGTTAATAGATGAAGTTGTTAAAGAAATAGAAAAAAGTAAAGCAAAAATTATGTATGTGTGTAATATGATGACTCAACCTGGAGAAACAGATGACTTTACTGTAACTGATCACGTTAAGGCTTTAAATGGATATTTAGGTAAAAGAAATATTGATTTAGTTTTAGCTAACACAGGTAAAATAGATGATGAAATGGCTAGATTTTATGAAACACAAGAACAAAAAGATCCAGTAGTTTATGATGAGGAAAATTTTGAAAAATATGGAATAGATGTTATTGGTGATGATTTCACTTATATAACTGATAATAATCTTTTAAGACATGATAATATAAAAGTTGGATTTCATATATTTTATTACTTAATGAAGAAGTAGGTGATATTATGTCTTTTACTAGTATAGTAAAGAATGAACTTAGTAAATTAGAACTTGAAAAGATAGAAGCTATAACTATACTTTCTGCTATTTTAAAAAATAATGCGGTTATAGATAGTAATTGTATTAAAGTAACTACAGAAAATCCTAGTGTAGCTAGACATATCTTTAATATATTAAAAAATATATATAAAATAAGTCCTAAGATAACTGTTCGTAGAGGTTATAACTATAATAAAAATTATATATATATCTTAGAAATAAAAGAAAAGAAAGATCTAATTATAAAAGATTTAAGTCTAGATACTGATATACCTAATGATTATATTTTGGATGATGATAATTTAACTAGAGTATATTTAAGGGGTGTATTTATAGCATGTGGTAGTGTGAATGATCCTAAAAAATCTAGGTATCATTTAGAGCTTATGGTAGATACAGAAGAGTATGCGGAGTTTATAAAAGAAAAATTAAATACTTATTTCTTAAATAGTAAGGTTATAAAAAGAGATAATAGATTTATGATTTATATAAAAGAAGCAGAAAAAATAGGGGATTTCCTTAGAATGATAAATGCGATAAGTGCGCTATTATATTTTGAAGATATAAGAATATATAGAGATCATAAAAATATGACTAATAGACTTAATAACTGTGAACAAGCTAATGTAGATAAGATAATAGAAACAGCTAATAATCAAGTAAGAGATATTGAATTAATAGAAAGTATTGGTGGATTAGATTTATTAGATGATAAAGTAAAGATTGCTGCTATATATAGAAAAAAATATAAAGAAGCATCTTTAGTTGAACTTAGCGAGATAATAACTATGGAAACTGGAGTACCTATTACTAAGTCAGGATTACATCATAGGTTTACAAAAATTAAAGATTTAGCTAGTAAAATAAGAAATAATAATAATTGATAAATTGAGAAATTTATCTTTTTTTGTGAAAAATTGATGAAAAATCAATTTTTTTTCATGAAAAAAAAGGAAATAAGAAAGTTACGTAGAATGATATATATGAAGGGAGGTGAGAAAATGATAATTGAAAAAGAAAAAAGAATAGTGCCACTTAAGTTTGATTTGATGTTTAAAAAAGTATTTGGAGATAAAGATGATTTGATGCCACTAAAAAAATTATTAGAATGTATATTAGATATAAAACCTAAAAATATAATTATATTAAATCCAGAAATAATTGGGAGCTCGTATTATGATAAAAGAACAATAGTAGATTTAATAGTAGAATTAGAAGATAATACACAAATAGGAATAGAGATGAATACAAATGTAAATAAATATTTAATAGCTAGAAACTTAAGATATTTATTTAAAAATATAGGACAAGAATTAAAAAAAGGAAGTACATATAAAAGATTAAAAAAATATATACAAATAAATATAGATTGTGAAGGTAAGCATGTGAGACCGATAGAAAGATATAAACTAATGGAAATAGAAAAGTATGAGATATTAACAGAAGATATAGAAATAGTAAGAGTAGACCTTCCATATTATGTAGAAAAGTGTTATAATAAAAGTGCAAGAGAGTTAGACTATAAAGATAAGTTTATAGGGTTGATAGGAATAGAAGACATAGACCTTGCGAAAGATATAACAAAGGGAGATGTAAGTATGGAAGAAATCTTAAAAAAAGTGGAAGACTTTAGTGATGATGAAGAGATATTAGGGGCATACGATGCGGAATGGCATAAGCAACAAATAGAAGAATCTATAATACAAACGAGATTAGATGAAGAACAAGAGAGATTAGAAAAAGCAGAAGCAGAAGGATTGGCTAAAGGATTAGCTAAAGGATTGAAACAAGGTATTGAACAAGGTATAGAGCAAGAAAAGATAAATATAGTAATAAATATGAAAAAGGAACAAGCAGATACAAACTTTATCTCTAAAGTAACAGGATTATCAATAGAACAAATAGAAAAAATTAATTAAGATCAATAAGACCTTTTTAATTTAAAAAAATTAGTGTATAATTAAACTAGGTGATACTATGGAACACTTATTTCAAAAATTAAATGAAATAATAAAAGAGTATGATAGTTTTATAATAATGGGACATAAAGATCCGGATTTAGATTCTTTAGGTTCTAGTTTAGGATTATGTGAAATAATAGAATCTTTTGGTAAAAAAACATATATATTTTTAAATGATAAACATTTAGAAAGATACAACAATAATATAAGACAAGCTTTTGAAAAAATGGGAAAAGATGTAGTATGTGTTAATGAAAGAAGTTATAAGAAAATAAATGGTAAAACTTTAGTAATTATAACTGATACACATATAGAAGAAAGATTAGAATACCCAAAACTTATAAAAGAATATGATGTAGTTGTTTTAGACCACCATATCAAAAATAAAAAATATATAAAAGATACTATATTTACTTATATGGATTCTAATTTATCTAGTATGAGTGAGTTGATAACTTATTATGCGGAATATGTAAATATAGATTTAGATAATGTAATTGCCAGTGTACTACTAGCTGGTATAGAAATAGATACTAATGGATTTAATCTTAAAACTACTAGTAGGACATATGAAGCTGCTTCAACTTTAATGGAAATGGGTGCTGATTCAATACTTAAACAAGAATTGTTAAAAGAATCAAAAGAAGATTATTTAAAAAGAGCTACTCATATAGGTGGAAGCTTTATGGTAACTGACAATATTGCTATGTGTGTTATTAATAAGGCATTAACTACTAAGGATCTTGCTGAAATAGCTGAGGAATTGCTTAATTTTGAAGATGTAGAAGCCTCATTTGTAATAGGAAAACTAGAAGATGAAAGTATAGGAGTAAGTGCTCGTTCACTTGGTGAAATAGACGTAAGTGAACCTATGAAAAAAATGGGCGGTGGAGGACATAGTTCCAATGCAGCAACACAAATAAAAAACAAAACATTAAAAGAAATAAAACAAGAAATTATTTATATAATAAGCGAGGAGGTAAAAAAATGAAAAAAATTGAATATTTTAGAACTTATAGTTATGGTGGAGAAAATGGTAAAGAATTAGAAGTAAGAAACTTCGAAACTCCAGAGCTAGCTAAAGATGATGCTATAAATGATCTTGTTAATACAAATTTTACTCTTTATCAAATAAATATGGTATTTGATGGTAAAATAACAGAAACAAAAAAATATCTTGGTCAAATAGTATGTGGTAAAGATTTACAACATTTTACTGAAACAGAGAAAACAAAAAGAATTTAATGTATTAAAAGTGCATTAAATTTTTTGTTATATAAACGAATAATTTTCTTTCAATATTGTTTTTTTTATAGTATAATATAAATAGACTTTAAGGGAGGTTAGGTATGAAGATAATTTTATTAAAAGATGTTAAGAAACAAGGTAAAAGCGGAGATATCTTAAATGTTAAAGATGGATATGGAACATTCTTAATAAATAAAGGTGATGCAGTACTTGCTACTAATAATAGTATGGATAGATTAGATAGAGAAAATAAGGAAAAAGAAAAGCAAGAGTTAAAACTAATAAAAAAATGTGAAGAAATAAAAAAGAGAATAGAAAAATTAACTATTAGTTTTAAAGTTAAAACTGGAGAACAAGATAGAGTTTTTGGAAGTATTAGTGCGAAACAAATAGTAGAAGAATTAAAAGGTAAAGGTTATGAAATAGATAAGAAACAAATAAAGATAGAAGGTTCTATTAGTTCTTTAGGATTTCATACTGTAGATATTGAATTACATAAAAAGGTGGTTGCTAAACTAAAAATAGAATTAAAGAAGTAGGTGAAGTATGAATAGAGAAATACCTCATAATATAGATGCTGAACAATCTGTATTAGGTTCAATGTTTTTAACCAAGAAAGCATTACAAAAAGCATTAGAATTATTAAATGGTAGTGAGTTTTATTTAGATAACCATGCCAAAATATTTGAATGTATAAAAGAAATAGATGCTAGAGGTGGAGTTGTTGATTTAACTACTGTAGCTGATGAGTTAAATAATAGAAACTGGTTAAAAATTGTTGGTGATATAGAATATTTAACTGAAGTAATTGAAAGTGTTCCTTCTGCTGCTAATATAGATCAATATATTAAAATAGTTGAAGATAAAGCGATACTTAGAAGACTTATTGATGAAGCAACTGCTATTATAACAAATAGTTACAACACTTCTAATAATATAAGTGAAGTAATTGAAGAAGCAGAAAAGAAAATATTTGATGTATCAAAAAGTCTTAGAAGTACTGAGTTTAAAAGTATTCAAGATGTTTTATATAAGACTCAAGCAGATTTAGAAAAATTAGCTGCTAATAAAGGTGATATTACTGGTATACCAACAGGATATTATGAATTAGATAAACTTACTAGTGGATTTCATCCACATGAATTAATAATTATTGCTGCTCGTCCAGGTATGGGAAAAACTGCAGTAGCGCTTAACTTTGTTACTAATATAGCAATTAATAGCAAGAAAACAGTAGCACTATTCAATATGGAAATGGGTGCTGAACAACTTGCAATGCGTATGTTATCTAGTGTTGGACAAATAGAAGGTTCAAAGCTTAAAACTGGTAACTTGGAGCATTCAGATTGGAAAAGAGTTAATGAAGCAATAAGTAGATTATCAAATACAAATATTTTTATAGATGATACTGCTGGACAAACAGTAGGTGAAATTAGGAGTAAGTGTAGAAAACTTGCTACTAGTCCTAGTGGACTTGATATAGTTGTAATCGACTACTTAACTTTAATTCAAGGTAGTAGTAAAAATGGTGCTAATAGACAACAAGAAGTAGCTGATATTTCAAGAGCTTTAAAAACAATGGCAATGGAATTAAATGTTCCAGTAATCGCATTATCACAACTTTCTCGTGGTATTGAACAAAGAGTTGATAAAAAGCCTATGCTTAGTGACTTAAGAGAATCTGGAGCAATAGAACAAGATGCCGATATAGTTGCTTTCTTACACTGTTCTGATGAAGAAAGAGAGAAAGAAAACAGTTTAATGGAATTTGTTATAAGGAAACATCGTAATGGTCCTTTAGCAGATGTTCCGCTTATTTTTCAGAGGGGTACTAGTACATTTGTAAATGTAGCTAAAGTAAAAGAAGAAAATTAGGTGAGTTATGAAAAAAATAAGTACATACTTTTTTATAGGTTTAATGTCTTTGATAGTATTTTTATTTGGATTTGGTTATAAAAGTGCTAAACAACCACATACTCATTATCAAGTATACTTAGATAGCGAGTTAATAGGTTTGATTGAATCAAAAGAAGAATTAGAAGATTATATAAATAATCAGGCAGAAACGATAAGAAAAAATATAAAAGAGTATTCTTTAAAAATAGATGCTATTGATACTTTCAAAAAGTATGAATCTAGAATAACAGATCAAACATATACTGATGTGGATAAAGTTAATTATTTAATAACTAATAAATCATCATATAATTTAAGTGATATAGATGTAGATAATTTAAACTTTTATAAAAAAGAAAAATTGTATAATTTAAATCCTGAAGAAATATCAGATATGAGATTATATGTACATAAAAATGATATATATAAACACGTTGAAGATGTATTTGTTCCATCAGGGACAGAAATAAAAAAAGTATATACATATCATGCTGATGTTATGTCAGTAGAAGAAACATACAAAAAGATAATGTCTAAAAAATCTAGTACAGTATCTGGATATAAATTTATAATAAAAAGTCAAAATGAAGAAAAAGAAGATATTGAAATATATACTATTGATGCAAATGTTTTTAATGAAGCTATAGAAGATGTAATAACTATCTTTGTAGATGATGCTGAATATGAAAAATATAAAGCAAATAAACAAGATAAAATTGTTACAACTGGTTCAACAATTGAAAATATATATGTAGAACAAGATATAACTTATAAAGCTGTTAATATACCTGTTGAAGAAACGATTTATACAGATTCAACTGACTTATCTGCATACCTTTTATATGGAGATAAATATACAGAAAAAACAGTTAAAGTAAAAACGGGGGATTCTATTGAATCACTTGCATTCGATAATCAAATAAGTGTTCAAGAATTTTTAATCTTTAATACACAATATACAAGTAGAACCAATATGTTAGTTGCTGGTACAGATGTTAAAATATCAACAATAGATCCTAAGATTCAAATCGTTGTAGAAACATTTGAAATTGTAGATAAAGAAACTGCATTCCAAACAGTAGAACAATACGATAAAAATTTAACACAAGGAAGTGTAGTAGTTACTCAACAAGGTGAGAATGGAATGGAAAGAGTTTCTCAAAATGTTAAAACCGTAAATGGAGAAATTGCCTATGTAGATCCTGCTGGGAAAGAAACTTTAAAAAGTTCAGTTCCAAAAATTATAAATATAGGAACTAAATATGTACCAAATGTAGGTAGTGTTGGTTCTTGGGGATGGCCTACTGAAAGTGGTTATACTATTTCATCATATTATGGATATAGAACTTTTGCAGGTTCTCGTGAGTTCCACAATGCACTTGATATTGCAGGAACAGGAGTAGGATCTAAGATTTATGCCGCTAATAATGGTGTTATAGAAGTAAGAGAATATAATAAATCATATGGATATTATATAATGATTAACCATAACAATGGGTATTATACTTTATATGCTCACATGTCATCATTTAATAGTAATTTTTCAGTTGGAAGCACAGTTTCTCGTGGAGATGTAATAGGTTATGTAGGTGCTACAGGTAGAGCGTCTGGACCTCACTTACATTATGAAATAAGAACGTGTGCTAAATATGCTTGTACTACTAATCCTTTGAGATATTATTGATGAAAGTTTGTGTCTTATCAAGTGGAAGTAAAGGAAATTGTACCTATGTTGAAACAAAGAATCATAAAGTGTTAATAGACATAGGTACAAGTTCTTTATATGTTGAAAAAAGTTTAAAGTCTATTGGAGTTAATCCAGAAGATATAGATATAGTTTTAGTAACACATGCTCATATAGATCACGTTGCTGGAATAAAAGTTTTTTCAAAGAAATATAATCCACTAGTATATATATCAGAAAAAATATTAAAGGAATCTAACATAAAAATAGAAAATATTAGTAGTGAAGAAGAAATAAATATAGATAGTGATATTAAAATAAAATCAATAAGATTATCACACGATGTTGCTGATATAAAGGGATACGTAATAGAAGAAAATAATAATTCTATGGTATATATAACAGATACAGGTTATATAAATGAAGGTAATTTTGAATATATAAAGAATAAAAATCTATATGTATTTGAAAGTAATCATGATGTTGAACAACTTATGAATAATCCTAAGTATCCACATTATACGAAGATAAGAATATTAAGTGATAAAGGACATTTGTCTAATAAAGATTCATCTTATTATTTAAGTAGGTTAATAGGTGATAATACTAAGTATGTAATACTTGCTCATATAAGTGAACAAAATAATACTGAAGAATTAGCTCTTGAGACTTTAAGAGAAACATTAGATAGAAAAAATATTAATTTTTATAATATTATGATAGCAAGACAAAATGAAATGACGGAGTTAATAGAATTATGATAAAAGTAATTTGTGTAGGAAAAATAAAAGAAAAATATTTGAGAGATGCTATAGAAGAATATAAAAAAAGATTATCTAAATATACAAAACTTGAAATTATTGAAGTTAATGATGTAGATAATCCTAGTATTGATATAACTCTTTTAAAAGAAAAAGAATTGATAGAAAAATATATAGATACTAAAGATTTTGTAATTACTTTAGAAATAGAAGGAAATATGTTAAGCAGTGTTGAATTTGCTAAAAAAATAGATAGTATATTTAATACTAGCTCAACTATAACTTTTATAATTGGCGGTTCTAATGGAATTCATCAAGATATAAAAAATAGAAGTAATTATAAATTATCTTTTTCTAAATTAACTTTTCCACATCAATTGTTTAGAGTTAATTTGTTAGAACAAATATATAGAACATTTAAAATAAATAATAATGAGTCATATCATAAATAAAAAAAACAAGATTTATATCTTGTTTTAATTTTCAATAAAATAAGTTTTATACCAAATAAGAAATGCGTAGATGGTATATATTTTTCTTGCGTTGTTATTTATATTATTATAATGATCATCTAATAATTTGTTGATTTTTGATAAGTCAAAAAACTCTTTAACCCATTCTTCATTAAATGATTTTTTTACAATGTTATAATATTTATCTTCTTTAATCCAATTTCTAAAAGGAACTAAGAATCCAAGTTTTTTTCTTTTAGCCCATTCTTCAGGAATTTTTTTGTCAGCTGCTTTTCTAAATGCATATTTAGTGACATTTCCGTTTATTAAATATTTAGTTGGAATAGTAGAAGCTAATTTGAAAACTTCTTTATCTAAGAAAGGAACTCTTAATTCTAATGAACTTGCCATAGTCATTTTATCTGCTTTAAGCAATATGTCATAAGGTAACCAAAAGTTCATATCTAAATACATTTTTTGAACAATTTCATTTTTGTTTTTAACATTACTTAAAGATTCTTTTACTATATCTTGATAAGTAATAGCTGATTTATAATTATCAGTTAATAAATTATTTGCTTCTTCATTATCCATTATGAATGCTTGACCGATATAATGATCATAAAGAGGCATACCGTTTCTAACAAGGAAGTTTCTACCTTTCATTTTAGGTATACGTTTAGCTATACGAGCTAATGAGTGTCTAATACAATAAGGTATTTTTTTATAATTTTTAACAAAATCAGATTCGTAATATTCTCCATATCCACCAAATAATTCATCTGCACCTTCACCAGACAATACAACTTTTACATCTTTACTAGCCATTTGAGATAAGAAGTAAAGTGGTACTGCAGAAAGGTTAGCATGTGGTTCATCTGAATAATATTGTACATTAGGTAATTCTTTAAAAAACATATCAGCAGTTATAATTTTTGATTTATGTTTTTTATTTAACATTTTAGATAATTCTCTTGCAGGTTCTGTTTCATCAAAACCATCTGTTTTAAACCCTACAGTATAAGTTTTATCTACATCTGCACAACTAACTATATAAGATGAATCAACACCTGATGATAAAAATGAACCAATTTCCACATCACTTACTTTGTGATATTCAATACTAGAAGCCATTGTTTCATTTATTTTATCAACAAGTTCTTCAATTGAGTCTTTACTATTATTTTCATATGTATATTCAAAATATTTATTTATCGTTAATTTATTGTTTTTATATTTAAAATAGTGTCCTGGATCTAATTTAAATACATCTTTAAAGAAAGTTTCATTTAAACAAGAATATTGGAAAGTAAGATAAGGTTTTAAAGCGTTTTTATTAAGTTCTTTTTTGAAATCTGGATGTTTTAAGAAACTTTTAATTTCAGAACCTACCATAAATAAATCTTTTTGCTTACAATAATATAATGGTTTAATTCCAAAGAAGTCTCTAGCTCCAAATAATTCTTTTTTCTTTATATCATAGATTATAAAACTAAACATACCTCTAAGTTTTTCTAATATTTTTACACCGTATTCTTCATAACCTAATAGAATAACTTCTGTATCACATTTAGTTTTGAACTTATAACCCTTATCTTCTAAATCTTTTCTAATTTCTTTAAAGTTATATATTTCACCATTAAAAGTAATAACCATATCCTTTTTTTGATTGAATATTGGTTGACTACCAGATTTTAAATCTATAATAGATAGTCTTCTAAATCCCATAGCTATATTTTCATCAGTAAAATAACCCTCACTATCAGGACCTCTATGTATTATAGAATCTGCCATATCTTTTATTATTTTCTTTTTATCTTTTTTATTATTTTTATCTATAAATCCTACAAAACCACACATATTCTGCCTCCATTACCAATTGTTTTTATTGTATTTTATAATATAATTTATTTTTCTTAAAAATAACCAAACTAATCTTTTTAAAGATAAATCTTTTTTACATATTAAAGGATCTGTAAATGTTTCTTTTTTCCATAATTTAAATACTTGCTTTCTATATATTTTGTTAGTGATATATTTTCTAGCAACAAACTTTGGAACAAAAGAAAGTAATACTTGTTTTTGTGTAAAAGAGAAATCTTTATTTTTATTATAAATTAAATCATCAACAAAATAGGTAGCTAAATTATGCCCACATTTTGTTAAATAATAACTACTTCTTGCTTGTCTAGGATTTATTTCAAAAACTTTGAATTTATTATCCCTAACATCGTATTTTAAATCAAATTCACAAGCACCCTTAAACTCAATTTTTTCTAAGAAAGCTTTTAATTTCTCTTGAATTATTTCGGTATTATTAAACTCATTATAACCGTTAATAACAACGGTTAAGTTTCCTATACCAGTTTTTGTATGTTCTTGAAGACCTATTTGTCCAAAAGATTGTAATTGACATTCACCTTTACTTGAACAGTAAAACACTGAATCAAATAATAAAGTATCATCACCAGGAATAAACTCTTGTATAATAACACTATCACTATAACCACTATTTTTAATATCTGTTAAACATTTTTCTACTTCTTCAAAATTATTTAGTTTATAAACTTTTGACATTCCTTCAAAAGAATGTACATGATATTCAACTACATTACTAGGTTTAATAATTAAAGGATACATAAAATCTTTAATTGTTTTATTTAAACTATTCAAACTAGTATTTAAATTATAAATATATGTTTTTGGTAAATCTAAATCAAAGTCTTTAAAAGAAAAATAAAACTTTTCTTTGTTAACTAATTTTTCTAATAAATCATCATCAACATAATTAAATAAGAAATAATCTTTTAATTTTTTCTTATTTTTAATAATTAAAGAAACATAATCATCAGTACAACCGATCAATATAATTTTTTCTTTATTTATTTTTTTAGATAAATCTATTAACGTATTTACAAAAGTTTCTTCATTTAATAAATCTTCTTCAATTTTTAATTTTAATATTTTAGAAAGGGATGTAAATTTCATAGGAACTCTGCCAACTACATATGGTTTAATATTATAAGCTTCATAGAAATTACGAGCCATGTAATAAGCGTTTATATCAGTTCCAACTAATACAACATCAAAATCCATATTATCATTCCTTTACTATTTTGTTATCTTTAATATAAATACGTGGAATATTCTTGTTTAAACTAGTCATTAGTACATAAGGAGATACATTGAAAAAACTAGCTATTTTTTTATAATTATCATTTTCATCTATAATTGTTACAACATCTCCCACTTTAACACTTTCGTCAATTAAAACAGATATCATCCCCATATTTATTGATCCTGTAACGAAAAACTTTTTATTTTTAATTTTAACATAAAAGTTTTTATAGTTTGTAAGTAACCCATCAGAATATCCAATAGGAATAGTGGCAACTAATCCATTTTTTGTCATTCTGTTGTTACATCCATATCCAACTTGATCTCCAATTTTAATACTTTGAACATCTATAACCTTACTTTTTAAAGTTAAACATTGTTTTAAATCAGTTTTACATTCTTTATTAGGTATAGATAATTTATTTTTATTTCTAATATACGAATATTTTAGGTTTCTTAGTTTAGCTTTAATTCCATTATTACTAGGGAATGTTGAGCTAATACCATACAACATAATGCCAATTCTTACACCATTACAAAAATCTAATTTTTGATGAAAATCTAAAGTAGTACTTCTACCTATATGAACAATTTTAATTTTAGATAAATCTATTTGTTCAGTTAATTCTTTAAAACGTTTAATTTGTTCATCATATAAAGAATCATAAACACCAGAACTAGATAAGTGAGTAAATATTCCTTCAAAAATTAAATTATTACAATCTTTGGTATCTTCAAAGATTTGTTTAACTTCATTTGGATTACTTATACCAAGTCTATTCATACCTGTATTTAGTTTTAGGTGAAACTTAATGGGTGTATTTGTTTCTGTATTTTTTAAATTATTAAAATATTCTATATCACTAACACACATTGTTATATTATTATCAATGATTTCTTTGATATGATTTAAATCTATTGGTTGTAAACATAGAATAGGAAAACTTTTATCTACATATTTTCTAACATTTAAAGCTTCATCTAGTGTAGCTACAGCTAAATAGTTTATACCATTTTCAATAATATATTTTGAAATATATTCTCCATGACCATAGGCATTTCCTTTAACAACTCCTATATAATATTGATAATCGTTAAATGTTTCGATAATATTATTAACATTATGGCACAATTTATCTATATTAATTTCTATATAGGTTTCTCTATGCATAATATCCTCCTTTGAAATTATAAGAATCACAAATATTTTGTGTATATTTATTATATCATAAAAAATGATTATAATCTATGAGTTTTTGTGTATATTGTGTGAAAAGTATTGATATAAAAAGGATTTTATAATAAAATATTTAACAGGTGGTTTTATGAACTATGTGTATAAGTTTATAGAAAAATTAAATATAAAAAATACTACTGTTGTAGCTGCTATTAGTGGTGGGCCAGATTCAATGTTGCTTTTAGATGTTTTAATGAGTTTGAAAGAAAAGTTGAATATAAAAATAGTAGTTGCTCACGTACATCATAATTTGAGAAAAGAAAGTGATTATGAAGCTATTGAGGTAGAGAAGTTTTGCGTTGAGAATAATTTAGTTTTTGAGATGAAAAAAATAGAAGAATATCCAAATGGTAAGTTTAGTGAAGAAGTAGCTAGAAAAATTAGATATGATTTTTTTGATGAGATCGTTAGTAAGTATAAGGCTGACACTCTCTTTACAGCGCACCATGGAGATGACTTAATTGAGACTATTTTAATGAGATTAACTAGGGGATCTAGTTTAAAAGGTTATGCAGGATTTGAAAGCATTTCAAATGATAGAGGTTATAAAATCGCAAGACCACTTATTTATTTAACAAAACAAGAAATAGTAGAAGAATTAGATAGAAAAGATATGTGGTATGCAGTTGATATGTCAAACGGAGATACAAAATATACTAGAAATAGATATAGAAAAAATATATTACCTGAATTAAAAAATGAGAATAGTAATGTGCATTTAAAGTTTGTTGATTTTAATAAAAAATTATTGATGGCTAATGATTTTATAGTAAAAGAAACAGAAAAAAAATATAATGATGTAGTAATTAATAAATCAATTATAATTGATAAGTTTAATGAATTAGATAAAATTATAAAAGTAAATATCTTAGAAAAATATTTAAAAGATATTTATAAAGGTAACATTACTTTAATAGATAATAGACATATAAGCATTATTCTTGAATATTTAGAAAGTAATATAAATACTATATTTGATTTACCACATAATAAAAAAGGTATAATAGAATATAATAAGTTTAAGATGAGTGAATTAACAAAAGTTGAAGATTATGAATATGAATTTACGGATTATATAGAATTACCTAATGGTAAAAAGATTGTTGTTGATAATGAGACTACTTTAACTAGTAATTATGTAATTCATTTAAATAGTAAAGATATTAAATTGCCTTTTCATGTTAGGAATTATAAAGTCGGAGAAAGAATGAGTGTAAAGAATATGTCAGGCACTAAAAAGGTTAGTGACATATTCATAGATTCTAAGATATCAAAGGAATTAAGGGATAATTACCCTATTGTGACTGATGATAATGGTGAAATAATTTGGATACCCGGAGTAAAAAAATCTAATTTTGACATGAAAAAACAAGGAAAATATGATATAATATTAAAGTATGATTAAAGGAGAGATATAATGGACAAGAGAGTTGTTAAAAGAAGTTTATTTTCATATATATTTTTATTCGCAATAATATTAGGAGTATTTTACTTTATAAATGTTTTAAATACAAAAGTTAATGATTTAACTTATAGTGAATTTTTAGCTGAATTAGATAATAATAAAGTAACAGAATTAACAATTACTCCAAATAGTAGTCAAGGTGTATATTCTATAACAGGAAAAATTGATGGATATAATGAGAATGAATCATTTGTTGCTACTGCAACTTACAGTGAAGAAACATTAAAACAAATATATGATATACAAGAAGAAAATAAAAAAGAAATAGAAGCAACTGGAAAAGAATACAAAGGTGTAGAAGTTAAGGTTGCTAAAGATCCTGGTTCTAGTTGGTTTGTATTATTCTTAGTAAATGTATTACCAATTATATTATTACTTGGTGTAGGATACTTCTTTATTGCTAAACAAATGGGTGGAGCAAATAAATCTATGGATTTTGGAAGAAGTAGAGCTCGTCTTACTAGTGATAAAGATAAAGTTAAATTTGATAAAGTTGCAGGTTTAACAGAAGAAAAAGAAGAAGTTCAAGAACTTATAGATTTCTTAAAAGAACCTAAGAAATTCCAAAAAATGGGTGCTAGAATACCTAAAGGTGTATTATTAGTAGGTCCTCCAGGAACTGGTAAAACATTACTTGCTAAAGCAGTTGCTGGTGAAGCTAATGTTCCTTTCTACTTTATAAGTGGTTCTGACTTTGTTGAACTATTTGTAGGTGTAGGTGCTTCAAGAGTTAGAGATATGTTTAAACAAGCAAAACAAAATGCGCCTTGTTTAATATTTATAGATGAAATTGATGCAGTTGGACGTCAAAGAGGAACTGGTCTTGGTGGAGGACATGATGAAAGAGAACAAACTCTAAATCAATTACTTACTGAGATGGATGGATTTGGAGCTAACGAAGGCATAATCGTTATAGCTGCTACAAATAGACCTGACGTACTTGATCCAGCTTTACTTAGACCTGGAAGATTCGATAGACAAATTACTGTTAATTTACCAGATGTTAAAGGTAGAGAAGAAATCTTAGGAGTACATGCTAAAGGTAAAACTTTTGCTAAAGGTGTAAAACTAGAAAATATAGCAAAAAGAACTGTAGGATTTAGTGGAGCAGACTTAGAAAACTTACTTAATGAAGCTGCTTTGCTTACTGTTAGAAGAAAGAAACCTGCTATAACAATGGCTGAAATTGATGAAGCTCACGATAGAGTATTGATGGGACCTGCTAAGGTAACTAAGAAATATACTGAAAAAGAAAAGAGACTTGTTGCTTACCACGAAGCTGGTCATGCTGTTGTTGGTATTAAGTTAGAAGGCGCTAATGAAGTACAAAAAATAACTATTATACCAAGAGGTCAAGCTGGTGGATATAACTTAATGTTACCACGTGAAGAAACATTCCTTTCTACTAAGAAAGAATTACTAGAAACAATAAGTGGTTTATTAGGTGGACGTGTTGCTGAAGAAATAGTATTTAAAGAAGTAACAACAGGAGCACACAACGACTTTGAAAAAGCTACTAAAATAGCTCGTTCAATGGTTACAGAATATGGTATGAGTGATTTAGGACCAATCCAATTCGAACACCAAGAATCAAGCGTATTCTTAGGTAGAGATTATAATAAGAGTCGTAATTTCTCTAGTCAAGTTGCTTTTGAAATAGATCAAGCTCAAAGAAAAATAATAAATGAGTGTTATGAAAGAACCCAAAAAATATTAAAAGACAATAGAGATTTACTGGATTTAATAGCTAATACACTTTTAGAGCATGAAACTATTACTAAAGAACAAATTGATTATTTAGTAAAAAATGGATGTATGCCAGATGAAGATGGAGAAGTTGATTTAACTAATTATAAAGAAGCAACACTTTCAGATTTAACAGTTGAAGAGTTAAAAGATTTAGCTAAAGAAAAAAACATTAAGAATGTTAGTAAAATGAAAAAAGATGAATTAATTAAATCTTTAGAAGATAATGAATAATTATCTTCTTTTATTGTAAAAAAATAATTAATGTGGTAAAATATCTATAGAATAAAGAGGTGTTGCTATGGAAAATGTTAATGACAATCAAACATTAGATAATACTAATGCCTTTTTTAGTGATTATTTTACTGATATAGATTTAAATAAAGATATTGAAATGTTATATCAAATAATAGGTACAGAAGATTCGCAAGATGAATTTGAAGAGTCAATTAAGCTAACAAAATTAAGAGATGAAAATCATAAGAGATATCACGACATAGATACATTAAAATATGAAGATTTACCTGATAATATATATGAATATTTAGAAGATATGTTTGATTTATATAGTTATATAGATGCTAAAAAAATATTAACAGCAGATTTAAATGAATCAAATAATATTAAGCTACTTTTAGATAATATATATAGAAGAAAAGATAGATTAGATAGAATAGTAAAGAATTATTTAAAACAAATAACTAAAAGCAATGATGAAAAACAAGCTAAATTTAGTATAAATTATTTTAAATCTTTAAATGTAGTAGAAGAAACAAAGAAAGAATTATTAGAAAAATATAATGATTTAGTGTTGTTTAGTTCTAATTTTGAAGATGATATATATGAAGATTTAAAAAACCAAACCAAAAGAGAAGGATATATTAATGAGATATTAAGACTCTTAAATATAGAAGAAGAAAGAAAAATTAATTTAGAAAAAAAAGATAAATTGGAAATACTAAATAAAAAAATAAATGAAGAGATACTAAAATACAAAGAACAAATTCAATATTTAGAAGATATAATGCCAGATAGAAGTAAGCATATTGAAGAATTTGAAAATTTTAAAGATTTTTGTAATAAAATAATTGCTTATGATGATGCAAGTTATGATAATGCTAAACAAACTTACGAAATATTAAGTGATGAATTAAGATTTAAAGCTTATATTGCTAATTTTGAGGAATTATTTATTCAAGAGATAATAGATAAGCAAAAAGAAGAAGAATTCATATTTGAAAAAGTAGGTTCTAAAAATTTAAAGAAATCTTTAGATTATATAACTGCTAATTATATGGATAAATTAGATGAAGAAAGTAAAAATATAATAGAATATATTTTTAATAAAATAAAAGAACCTGATTGTGATTTGAAAGAATTAAATAAGGCGCTAGGTTTAATTGTTAGAAACATATGGAAAAAAACTATCACAGATGTTTATAAGTTTAACCCAAAAGAAGATTACTATTTTATATGTTCTAATAATCAGTTTGTAGATCCTAGACAGCAAACTATATTGATAACTAAAAAAGAAATAAATAGAGTTGATGATTATGAAAATTATCAAATAGGGTTTATATGTGGATACAATGATAATATATTATATATAACAGAAAATGATGATATAATGAGTG
>JAZRAM010000106.1:0-7890 GCA_045634565.1 Bacilli bacterium | reverse complement strand
TTTTTCTATAGGCATTATACCTTTCATAAATTCTACTTCTAGCATACTAGGATAAATATATCTCTCTACTGTTCCAATATACAAGTTTTTGCTATCTATTTTAGTATAATCTAAATCTAGTGGTCCGCATGACATGTTCTTACTTTTTTCTAATACGAAATCTCTTATAAATACCCTAATACTTCTTCCATTACCTTCTCTAAAAGGGTGCAAATAAATTAATTCATAATAATACTTTCCTAATTTAAAAGCAAAATCTTGAATTGAAAAAATATCATGACTAAAAACAATATTCATTTCATTTAATATTTCTTTTAAATAATTTTTTATTTCATCTGGATAACAAAATACAGTATTTTTTTGCATAGAACAAGTCCTAAATTCTCCTGCAAATGGGTATATTTCATCAAATATAAATTTATGTATGCTTAGAAGATGTTCTGTATCAAAATTACCATTTACAGGTTTTAAATAAAGATAAGTCAATTTATTTCTTGATATGTTTTTTTCTTGTTCTTTTAACTCTTCATAATCTGTAATACCTAATTTATTTTTTAATACATTACTGCCAGGTATTAAATAAGAATCCCAATTAAGTTGATCTTGTACTTTGTGCATTTTTTAATTCCTTTCTCAAAACCTTATTATTAGTTTTAACTAAATCAGGTATTATTATCTCTTCAAAATTTATATTAGCATCAGCTTGTTCTAATGCTTTTTTTATTTCTTCATCAGTAAACTTCTCTCCCATACTATACACCTATAAATATTATAGCAAAAAAAGAATTACTTGTTCAATAATTCTTCTAATTTTTTACACTTTTCTTTATCCATATCTAGAGTGTCTAATAATCTATATTTTAGATTTAATTTTTTATATTTTTCTATACCCATTGAGTGATATGGAAGTAATTCTTTCTTTTCTATATTTTTTATTTTTTTTATATATTTTTTTAATTTTAAAATATATTCTTCATTATCATTTATATTAGGTATTATTACTTCTCTTATCCATACTTTGTTATTACTTTTATTTAATCTTTGTACAAAGTAATTAAACTCATCTATTTCCTTACCAGTCATTTCTTTATAACTAATATCATCAATGGCTTTAATATCTAATATAACTAAATCTGTATATTTTAATACTTCATCTAAATATTCTTTATTATAACCTGTTCCAGATGTATCTATACAAGTATGTAGTCCTGCATTTTTACACATCTTTAACATTTCAAGTAAATATTCTGTTTGAAGTAATGGTTCTCCACCTGAAAAAGTTACTCCACCAGCTTTTTCTATATATGGTCTATATTTTCTAACTTCATCTACTATTTGTTTAGATGTCATTTTATTATCTGATTTTTTATTCCAAGTTTCTGGATTATGACAGAATAAACATCTAAGTGGACAACCTTGCATAAAAACTACTACTCTAATACCAGGTCCATCTACAAGTCCCATTGTTTCTATAGAATGTATATAGCCACTCTTAAACTTGTTCATGGAAAGTCCTACTTATAACTTCTTCTTTTTGTTCCTGAGTTAATTTATTAAAGTTAACTGCATACCCAGATACTCTTATTGTAAGATTTGGATATTTATTTGGATTGTGCATTGCATCTACAAGTAAATCTTTGTCAAGTACATTTACATTTAAGTGATGCGCGCCACTTCCAAAATATCCATCAAGTATTTTAACTAAGTTATCTATTCTTGCATCTTCATCGTTACCTAAAGCATTAGGAACAATTGAGAATGTATTAGATACTCCATCTTGGCAACAATCTTTATAAGGTATTTTAGCTACTGATGAAAGTGAAGCTAAAGCACCATTTTTATCTGCTCCTTGTGATGGGTTTGCTCCTGGAGAGAATGGTACACCTGATTTTCTTCCATCTGGAGTAGCACCTGTATGTTTACCATAAACTACATTAGATGTAATTGTAAGAAGTGAGAGTGTTGGAACTGCATTCTTATATAAAGGATGTTTTTTAAGTTCTCTATAAACTCTTTTTACTAAGTTTTTAGCAACCGCATCTACTCTATCATCATTATTTCCATATCTTGGATAATCAAATTCAACATCAAATGCATTAGTTAATCCTCTATCATCTCTTTTAACTCTTACATGTCCAAATTGCATTGCTGATAAAGAATCTGTAACAATTGAAATACCCGCAAGTCCAAATGCCATTAAATATTCTAAATTAGTATTTAAGAAAGCCATTTGACTACTTTCATAAGCATATTTATCATGCATATAGTGAATTATATTTAAAGCATCAACATATATTTTTACAGTTTTCTTTAATACTTTATCAAATTGTTTTAATGCTTCATCTATATCTAGGTATTCTCCTTCAAGTTCATCTATACCCTCAATAACTAAATCTCCAGTTATTTCATCTCTACCACCATTTAAAGCATATAATAATACTTTAACAAAATTAATACGAGCTCCAAAAAATTGAGTTTGATAACCTAATTTTAATGCAGATACACAACAACTAATTGCATAATCATTACCATATATAGGTCTCATTAAATCATCATTTTCAAATTGTAAAGTATGTGTCTTAATTGACATTTTACTTGCAAACTTTTTGAAATTATCTGGTAATTTTTTACTCCATAAAACTGTTAAGTTAGGTTCTGCTGATTCACCTATATTATTAAGTGAATTAAGCATACGATAAGATGTTTTAGTTACTAATGATTTTTCATTATCTAACATACCGCCTATAGATTCAGTTACCCATGTTGGATCTCCAGCAAACAATTCATTATATTCAGGAGTTCTTAGATGTCTTACAAGTCTTAACTTAATTACAAATTGATCTATAAGTTCTTGTGCTTCTTCTTCAGTAAGAATACCACTAGCTATATCTCTTTCAATATATATATCAAAGAATGTTGTATTTCTACCTATACTAGTAGCTGCTCCATTATTTTGTTTGATTGCAGCTAGATAAGCAAAATAAGTCCATTGTATTGCTTCTTTAGCATTAGCGGCAGGTCTCGATACATCAAATCCATATCTTGAACACATTTTCTTTATTAGTTCTAAAGCTTTTATTTGTTCTTTAACATCTTCTCTAAGTTGAATAGTTGATACATCTGTTATTTCTGTTAATTTACTTAAATCTTTTTTCTTTTCATCTATTAAGAAATCAGCACCATATAAAGCAAGCCTACGATAATCTCCAATAATTCTTCCCCTACCATATGCATCAGGTAATCCAGTTATTAAATGATTGTGTCTTGCTTTTTTTATTTCATCTGTATAAGCATCAAATACTCCATCATTATGAGTTTTTCTAAACTCTTTGAAACTTTCTTCTAATTCTTTTTCTAAATGGAATCCATAAGCATCTAATGATTTTTTAACCATTCTATATCCACCATATGGATTAACTATTCTCTTTAATGGAGCATCTGTTTGAAGACCTACTATAACTTCATTACTTCTATCAATATATCCAACTTCAAAGTTATCGATACCACTCATTATAAAAGTTTCTACATCAAGTACTCCACTTATAGCTTCTTTAGCAAGTAATTTTTTACACTTACCCCATACCTTAGAAGTCTTTTTACTTATACCAGTTAAAAAGCTATCATCTTCTAAATATTCTTTGTAGTTATTTACGATAAAATCTTCAACATCTACATTTTTTTGCCATTTAGTTCCCTTAAATCCAACCCACTCATTCATCTTATTACCTCCTACTATTATTTATAAATTCATCTTCATTCCATATAGTAATACCAAGTTTAACTGCATCATCATATTTACTTCCTGGTGAAGCACCTACTATTACTACATCAGTCTTTTTACTTACAGAACTAGTATTTTTACCACCTAAAGTTTCTATTAAATCTTTAGCTTCATTTCTAGTCATTTTTTCTAATGTTCCTGTAAGTACAAAAGTCTTATCTAGAAATAATTCATTTATATTTTTCTCTTTACCAATGTAATTCATATTTACATTATTATCTTTTAAATCATTTATTAGTTTTATATTTTTTTCAGTATTAAAATAATCTATTATACTTTTAGCAATTATATCTCCTATATCAGGTATAGTAGATAATTCTTCTGTATTAGCATTCATTAACTTATCTAAAGAATTATAATATTCACTAAGTATTTTAGCGGTTTTCTTTCCTACATGTTTTATACCAAGTCCAAATATTAATTTTTCTAAAGAATTATTTTTACTATTTTCTATATTTTCAAGCAAATTACTTATACTTTTTTCTCCAAATCCTTCTAAAGTCTTAAGTTCTTCTTTATAGTTTTTTAAAGTATAATAATCACTTATAGTTTTTAAATATCCCATATTATAGAAGTCTTCTACTATTCTTTCTCCGAATCCTTCTATATTCATAGCATCCCTAGAAGCATAATGAATTAAACTTTCTATATTTCTTGCGTCACAATCAGTATTTAAGCAGAAGTAAGCAACTTCTCCTTCTTTTTTTACTAATTTAGATCCACATATAGGACAAGTTTCTATCATTTTAAATGGTTTTTCTTCTCCAGTTCTTCTTTCAAATTTTACTTCTACAACTTCAGGAATTATCTCTCCTGCTTTTCTAATAGATACTATATCACCAATTCTTATATCTTTTTCTTTAATATAATCTTGATTATTTAAAGTAGCACTTCTAACGATACTTCCAGAAAGTCTAACTGGATCAAGATCTGCTCGAGGTGTTATTTTACCAGTTCTACCTACACAAAACTCTATATCAGTTAATTTAGTTAAAACTTCTTCTGCAGGAAACTTATAAGCAATTGCCCACTTAGGCACTTTAGCAGTTACCCCTAATCTTTCTTGATCTTTATAATTATTTACTTTTATAACTATACCATCTATATCATAAGGAAGTTCTTTCCTCTTTTTATCCCAATAATTTATATAATCTATAACTTCTTTTATATCATTAACTTTCTTTATGTTTGGATTAACTGTTAAAGTTAATTTTTTCATAAATTCTAAAGAATCATATTGAGTTTTTAAATTATAATTTTTAGGTTGTGGGATGTGATACATAAAAGTAGAAAGATTTCTTTCACTTGCTATTTTACTATCTAACTGTCTAACTGAACCAGCAGCAGCATTTCTAGGATTAGCAAACTCTTTTTCTCCTTTTTCTTTTCTTTCTTCATTTAATTTTTCAAAAGAAGATAAAGGCATATATATTTCTCCTCTAACTTCTATATCAATATCTTCTGGCAAAGATAAAGGAACATTTTTAATTGTTCTAACATTATGAGTTATATCTTCACCAACAGTTCCATCACCACGTGTTGCAGCCCTAACAAGTTTTCCATTTTCATAGATTAGCGAAACACTTAATCCATCTATTTTAAGCTCACAAACATAGTCTGGATCACTAACTACTTTTTTTACTTTTTCATCAAAATCTATAAGTTCTTCTTCATTAAAAATATCACCTAAACTCATCATAGGTACATTATGAGTTACTTTTTTAAATTCACTTATAACTTCTCCACCTATTCTTACAGTTGGAGAATCAACTCTAACTAAAGATGGATTATTTGTTTCTAATTTTATTAATTCATCCATTAATGAATCATATTCTTGATCTGTAATACTAGGATTATCAAGTGTGTAATATTCGTAACTAGCTTTATTTAATATTTTTACTAATTCATCGATTCTTTTTTTAATATTATCCATCTTTATCACCTTATATTATTATAACATATTAACTATATTTTTTAAACACAAAAAGAAAAAAATAATATTATTTTTATAAATATTTTTTATTGAAAATTAACTTTTTTTAATGTATAATAGCACATACAGGTGATAGTATGAAATTTTATAATGCAGAGAAATTATTTATAGGTGCTGTCGGGTATGCGACTAGAAAATATAAAGGTACAAAAACATACTTACAATTCAATCAAAAAGAAATAGCCGTAACAAAACAAAAAAGCATGGATTTAGATCATCATTATTTTAATGTTTTATCAGGAAAAAAATATATAGATTTTAATAATTTTTATTGTTGCAGTGGAGATTCTTGTATTTTTGAGCCAAAGTCTTTAGCCCTAGTAATAAAACGAGTATATAGTAGTACTCAACAATCTGAAATAGTTAATGTGCTTGCTAAAAAAATATTAAAAGGAAAGCTAATAAGTGATAAAGATATTAAAAATCTTGTTCTATATTTAAACAATCTTGGTAAAAATATTTATACTGAAGAAAATAAACAATTACCAGCAGAAGAAAAAAATAAAACTAATAATATAAATACTGATTATAGCACTACTCTTACTGAAAAAAAGTTTAAAAATGAACCTGCTATTGGTAGAGATAAAGAAGTTAATGATTTAATAATTGCTCTTGCTCAAGACAAAAAAAATCCAATATTAGTTGGTCCAAGTGGAACAGGTAAAACTACTATAGCAGATCAACTTGCATATAAAATACAAAAAGGTAATGTTCCAGAATTTTTAAAAAATAAAAAAATTATCGAAATAGATTTAGCTAATCTTCTTTCAGGAACTAAATATTCAGGTACACTTCAAGATAAATTTACTAGTTTAATTAATCTAGCTATTAAGAATAATGCAATTATATTTATAGATGAAATACATACTATATATGGTGCAGGTACACATGATAAAAGTGATTATGATATTGCAGCTATGCTTAAACAAGCAATAGATAGACAAGGATTAAAAGTTATTGGTACGACTACTACAGAAGAATATGAAAAATATTTTTCTAACGATGCATTAAAAAGAAGATTTGATAAAGTATTAGTGGATGAACCTAATGAAAATATATTATATAAAATAATAAACAAAGTTTTTAATGATTATAGTTCAAATAATAATATTAAACTTTTAAGTAATATGGAAAATATAATAGATAATTTAATAGAATTAACTGATTCTAAACATAGAACTTGGAATGATAAAGTTTGTAATCCAGATTTAGTTATAGGTATTATAGATAGAATATTTGCAGATGCTAAAGTAAATAATCAAAAAGAATTAACTATAGAAAATATTATATATGGCATTAATTCTTGTAATAGAATTTATGATAGTTCTAAAGAAGATGCTATTAATAATTTAGATATAATAGAAAAACCTAAATCAAAAATTATACAATTAAAAAAAGGAAGATAACTTCCTTTTTTATTTTATATATTTTCTTTCTGCTCTTTTAGATATATTACAAATAAGTTCATATGGTATTGTGTCTAAATATTCACTTAACACTTTTATATGATCTATATCTTTATAAATGTAAACTATATCATTCAACTTTACACTTTCATCTATCTTAACCATCAACATATCCATACATATATTACCTACTATTTCATACTTTTTATTATTTATATAAACATAACTACCTTTTAGATGTCTATTAACTCCATCTGCATATCCAATAGAAACTATACCTATTACTTCTTCTTCAATTGCTTCATAGGTACCATTATAACTTACAGTGTCACCTTTTTTTAATTTCTTTATTTCTATTATCTCACTTACCAATTCTATAGTGTTTTTTAATTCTAAATCATTATCAGTTAATCCATACATAATTATACCTAATCTACATCCATTACAAAAATCTATTTTAGGATAATTTACTAAAGTATCACTTTGAGCGATATGCACTATATCTATTTCATTTAAATCTATATCACTTGTTATATTTTTAAATATTTCTATTTGTTTATCTACACTTTTCTTGTTACTAGCTTCATATATATGTGTATAAATACCTTTTAAGTTTAAATTACTTTCTTTTATTAACTCTATCATAGAATTAAATTCATTCTTATCTTTAACACCTAATCTATTCATACCAGTATCTACTTTTATATGAA
>JAZRAM010000105.1:0-7713 GCA_045634565.1 Bacilli bacterium | reverse complement strand
TGCTGTTGTTCCTGTAAGTTGATATGAAGCAATTGCATTTCTTACAGCATTTGCATATAACTCTACACTTCTTTTATTACTTTCTTCTCTTGCATCATTAATAATTTCCAATATTATTGGCACTGCTATTAATGCTATTATCGCTAGTATTACTATTACTGCTAATAGTTCTATTAAGGTAAAACCTTTTTTCATTTATTTCACCACCTTTCCTTTTCTCTAATAAGCCAGCATTATATAAAGCTATCTCATTTGTTAGAAATTCTTTAACACTATACTATTACTTATCCTAACTAAGTATATCATGGAGTAAAAAATATTTCTATATATTTTTCACAATTTATTTAATTTAAAAGAAAATATATTTATTCTTATTTCTATAAAACAGTCTAAGCTTTAGTATAAAAATTATTATAAATAAAACGTTTTTCAATATTCTACAAATTATTTAAATCTATAATATTATAATAAAGCAGTCTAAAAAATTGTCCTAATGTTTATTTTAATATTATAAAACATAGTTTAAATTAGTTTAATAGGAAAGGAGATAGCTTTATATTTAGAGCTATTTCTTTTTTTATTATTATCTTTTTATAAAAAATTATATAAAAAAAAAGAATGAAGTCTTATTTCTTCATTCCTTTTAAACCTTTAACCCCATAATTACTTAAAATATTACTTTCAAAAGAATATATTTTTTTACTTCTATTTTTATAATCTTTAATACATAGAGTAATCATTTCATCTAATAAATCTTCATATTTTTTACCAGTCTTTTCCCACAAATAGAACGATAAACTTCCCGGAATTGTATTTGGTTCATTTATATAATATTTTTTAGTTTTCTTATCTATAAGATAATCTATTCTACATACTCCACCTAAGTTAAGTGCTTTAAAGGCTTGTTTAGATGTTTCTTGTATATTTTCTGTCATTTCTTTACTTATTCTTGCAGGAATAATTCTAGAGGCACTTGCCATTCCTTTAGAAGGACCTTTTAATTTACCTTTAGAACCACCTATATATTTATCTGCATAAGTTAAGAATTCATCATCACTAGTAACTTCTTCTATAACACTAGCTTCTTGATATGAATAATTTCCAAGCACACTACAGTTTACTTCAACTAAGTTTTTAACTGCTTTTTCTACTACCACTTTAACATCATATTTCATAGCTTCTTCTATAGCATTAGCAAGTTCTTTTTCTTCTTTAACAAATGTTATACCTACACTACTACCTAGGGTTGCTGGTTTAACTATTACTGGATATCCTATTTTTTTAACATTAGCAAATATTTTTTCGCAGTCATCAGCATATTCACTATCAAAAAACCATGTATAATCTACTATTGGTAATCCCATATCTTTAAATACTTGTTTCATTACTACTTTATCTTGTCCCAAAGCACTACCAAGTACTTTACTTCCTACATATGGTATACCTACACTATCTAAATATCCTTGTAAAGTTCCATCTTCTACATTATTTCCATGAACTATTGGAAAAGCAATATCTATATCAGTTATATTTCTTTTAAATAATCCTTTTGTATTTTGAAGATAAAACTTATCATCTATTTTAGTTAATACAACTTGTTTAGCATATCTTTTTAAATCATTAAAATCTTTATATACATCTATATCCATTAGCATTGGACTAGTATACCAAATTCTATCTTTACTTATATAGATTGGTATTATTTCGTATTTATCTTTATTTATGTGTTCCATAGCTTGAACAGCAGTTATAACACTTACTTCGTGTTCAACTGTTTCACCACCAAATATTACTCCAACTTTTATTTTCATATACATCTCTCCTATTCATTAAATAAGTCTGGTAAATCGTTTTCTAAAAGTACATATGTGTTTTGAGTAGCTAATCTATTCATGAGTGGAAAAGCATCTCTAACATCATTAAGTACAAATATTTTTTTCTTATCAAAGTTATTATCTAATAATCCATCAAATATAGGTTTAGTTTGCTTTTCACCTATTAAGATTACATAATCGCAAACTTTACTTATATATTCTCCAAATTTATGATTTAATTCATATTGTTTAGGTCCTAATTCTATCATACCAGGAGTTACTATTATTTTAGTTCCTTCCATAAGTCCTAGAACTTCAACTGCCATTTTAGAGCCTACTGGATTTGAATTATAAGCATCATCTATAATATTAATATTACCATATTTCTTTAATTCTAAACGGTGTTCGATAGGTTTAACACTATTTACACCTCTTTTTAATTCTTCTATACTAAGACCTAACTCTTTTCCTAAAAGAATACCAGCAAGTATATTATATACATTATGTTTACCAAGTAATTTAGTATTAAATGTATATTTCTTTTTATCACCTTTAAATACACAATCAAATGTAGTTCCACTACCAGATAATTTAATATTTGTAGCGTATAAATCTACATCTTTATTATCAATACCGATCCATAAAACATCACATTTATTTTTTATCTGATATTTTAATTGATATTCATCATCACCATTTAATATAGCTAGTCCATCTTTAGGTAAACTTTCAATAAGTTCAAATTTACCTTTCATTATATTATCTCTTGAACCAAACGATTCTAGATGTGCTTCTCCTATAGTAGTTATTATGCCATATTTAGGTTTAACTATTTTACAGTTTTGTTTAATCTCACCTATTCTAAAAGCACCCATTTCAGCAATAAATATATCATTAAATTTATCTAAATAATTATTTATTGAATTAATTAGTCCATATGGTGTATTAAAACTTTTAGGAGTAGCAAACGAATTTAATTTAACATTTAATATGTCATTTATTATATTCTTACTACTTGTTTTACCATAACTACCAGTAATACCTACAACAGGTATATTCATTCCCTTAAGTTTCTTTAAAGCTTGATATTTATATTTTAAATAAACACATTTTTCAATAGGTTTATTTATAACATTAGCTGTCATTACTACAAAGTAATTTAGATATGTTACTAAACCTAATAATAGATAACAATAAACTAAATTGTCATAGCTAAAATTAACTATAAAAGGAATTATCATTACAAAATATATTAAAAACATAGTAAATGATAATCTTTTTATTCTAGCAGTTACAACTAATGGCTTTTTAGCGACAACTTTTTTCTTTCTATAACTAATAAATATAATTCCATAAAGTATTATGAATGAACCTAAAGTAACACCTATATCAAAGAAAAGTGTACAAATAATAAGCACAAATAATATATCACTTTCATAAGCAATTTTAGAGATATTAGTTATTATCCATTTAAAATATCTTCTATCATCATCATAAAAGTTTTGTTGTAACATGTGAAATGATTTTTTTGTTTTAAATATTGTAAATATAAAATAAGGTATAAGCGATATTAAAAATAATGTCATACTACTCTCCTCCTATAAAGTTTTTTAATATATTTATTGTTTGATTTAGTCTTTCTAAATAAGCATAATGACTACATCCTTCATACGGAATAACTGCTGAATCATTAATTAATTCTTCAAGTTCGTATGCTCTTTCTATTGGCACTTCCTGATCCATTGTACCCCAAACAATAAGTGTAGGACATTTAATTTTTTTAACATCTTCTGTTATATCTAAATTAACATGTTCTACTAATATTTTTCTCATAAAATCACTAGCTTCTTTATAATCTCTAGAACCTATATGTTTTTTAGCAAATCCTTCTAGTTTATTTAAAACAGGTACTTTCTTTAAACTTTTAAGTATTTTAGTTTTTGTACTAAGTTTTTTTATTTCTTTTTTAAAAGGACTACCAAATAATACTAGTTTCTCTGTTTTATATTTACTAGCATATATTAAACTTATTTTACCACCAAAAGAATGACCTATCATTATAGGATTAGTTACTTTTAGACTTTTTAAAAGTTCATGTATACAATCTGTATAATCATACATTGTCCAAATAGTATCTGGTTCTGAAGAACTACCAAATCCAGGTAAGTCTACTATTACTACCCTATTATGTTTTTGTAGTCTATCTCCTATCATTTTCATCATTTCTATATTTTGTCCCCAACCATGAAGTAATACTACTGTATTTTTTCCTTCTCCATAATCTATATAATTGATATCAACATTATTTATATGTTTAATCATTTTATCACCATTAACATTATAACACTTTTATAAACAAAAAAAAAGAAGTGTAAAGAGTTTTTATACTTTTTTACACTTTTTATATATATTTAGTAACATCTATGTTTTCTTTTACATTACAATATTTATTATAATATTTTTTAGCTACATACATAAGCATAATATTTTTAGTGATTTGTTTTTGATATTCTTCAAAAGCAGTTCCAAAACCTATTGGTTTATCAGCTCTAACTTTTTCTTTATTTTCATCTTCATAAATAGCATTTACTAATATATTATTATGAATTAAATTATTTGGATCAAAAGCAGCTACTGAACCTGTCCAGCCTTGATGAGAAAAGCTTCCGTTAGAAAATTCTGGTGGTGTGAAAGTTTTAGCATATCCGCCTGGATGTTTAACATATATACCAAGATTTCCTTTGTTAGATTGCGTTGAATTAGGGAAAGTTATTTCTCCTAATCTATCAAGTTGTATTTTATTTATTAAAGTTTTATTATAGTAATTAACGCTATATATTTCTTTTGAAAGTCTTGCTAAATCATCACTAGTTGTAAATATACCAGCATGACCTACTGCTCCACCTAATATTCTAGCTTTGGGATCGTGTACTAGACCATAATCATTTCCATTACCACTTAAGTTAGAACTAAATGGACTAAATTGAGTATTTAAGGTGAAAATTGGTTCTAATAAATATTTATGCATAATTTCTTCAAAAGTCATTTCTTTTTCTAAACATCTAGATACAACTTTTTCTATAGTATCGCTTATTACTATAGCTCCAAAATCTGTATATTTATTTTCTTCTCTAGTATTTGAAGTTAAATATAGAGTCTTTAACATTTCATAAGCTTCTTCTTTTGAAGCCGCTTGAGTTATATTACCATTAGTTCTAAGTTCACCATGGAGTCTTATTAAATCATTAAGTGTAAAATCTTCTAAATTTTGGAAATCTGGATTTATATCACTTATTTTAGCATCTAGATCAATAGCACCTAATTCTTCTATTCTAAATAAAAGTAAAAGTGTATATAGTTTTGTTATTGAAGCAACATCAAACATAGTTCTCTCATTTACTTTTAACTCTTTATTTCTAGATGTATTTCCACCTATTAATTTTAATTTATATTCTCCATTATTATTAAAATCTGGTAAATATATACAAGTTGAAATACCTGAAATATAGTTTGTACCAAATTGATTTTTTTGATTTAAAAAACTTTCTGTTTGTTCCTTTAGTTCTTTAGCTATATTAGCTAAAATTTCATCCAAACCTCTATCTTTTTTTGTAAGGTCTATACTTCTTTCTTTTAACTCTTTTAAATAGTCTATTTGACTACCATTTTTTACTAATTCATCTAATATTTTATTTATATGATTTTCTGTACTCATAATGAACCGCCTTTCTTATG
This sequence comes from Bacilli bacterium, assembly GCA_045634565.1. Lineage (GTDB taxonomy): Bacteria > Bacillota_I > Bacilli_A > RF39 > UBA660 > UMGS1613. Next base: position 2,164 of record JAZRAM010000105.1, on the reverse strand, counting down.
GGTTTTATTATACCAAATTTAAAATTGCTGTCAAATCTTACAGGAAGTTATAAAAGCATCAAATATCTTATTAGCATCTTCATCGTATTCTAACATAGATTCCGGATGCCATTGTACACCTAATACAAATTTTTTATCTAGTTTTTCTACTGCTTCTATGAATCCATCTTCTGAATAAGCAGATACAGTTAAATTTTTAATTTTATCTAAATGAAAATTATGTCTACTATTTATTTCTAACTCTTTTTTATTTATTATTTTACTTAATAATGTACCTTCTACAATACTTATTTTGTGAACATATTTTATACCTTTTTGAAAATGAATTATATCTGTATTATTTTTTATTAAAATTTCTTTTGATTCTGCATCATTATTATCTACTAATCCCATTAATTGCATTCCACCGCATAAACCTAGTATTGGAATATCTTTACTTAATGCATATTCATAAATAAATCTATCATATTCAAATAATTTATAAGTTCCTGGCATAACAATTCCATCGCATAAATCAATTGCTTTTTTTAATTCTTCTTTTTGTTCAGTAGTTAATCTATCTATATCTTTAGGTTTAGAACTTTCATATTCTAAATCTTGATTAGGTAATATAAGAATAGGTATTCCACCCTTTTTTACTATACTTCTTCTAACACTTTCAAAACAACATATTGTATTATACTCTTCTCTTGATATATCGGATCTACCTACTATACCTATTATTGGTTTTGACATTTTACCACCTCAAAAACATTATAGCACAAATCCTATTTAAAACTTAATTTTTTCTAGCATTTTATCTAAATATTCTACATCTGCTATTTCATTTATTCCAAAACATTTCTTCCCTAAATCTTTTAGGGATGCTCCTATGTGATATAAAGTGTTATCTACTATGATAAATCTATCATGAAATATATTTGAATATTTTATTTTTAAACTAGGATATTGTTTATTAAACTTATTTATATCTGTTTTTGTTAAATAGTGACTACTAGTTACTAATTCTATACTTACGTTTTCTTTCTTATACACTAACATATCTAATATACTTTTATCTATGTAGTTATCTATTATAATTATTCTTTCTTTTGCTTGCTTAATTAAGTCAATTATCAAACTATAACTATCATATATTTCTCCATTAAAAAATATTTTTTGTTTATCTAATTTTTTAGGTTCTAATGCGGTAAATATTTTTTCAAAGTTTTCATCATACTCTAACATCTTATATTCTACCATAGTTAATCTCTTAAATATGTCTTTGTTTTCATTTATAAAACGTCTCATAGCCACAAAAGTATCCATTATTCTTATACTAACTTCAGTAGCTATTTTAGACTTTAATATAGTAGCAAGCATTGCAACGCCTTGTTCTGTAAATACTCTTGGATTCTTATATTTTCCACCTCTTAGTTCAATATTTTTTTGGTCGAAAATTTCGACTAAAAGTTTTTGACTTTCTATATTGGTTAACTTCCAACTAAATCTCTCTGGAAATTTTTCTGGATTATTTTTTACTGCTTCATTTATTCTTTTGGTTTCAACCTTATATAGTTTAGCTAAATCACTATCTAGCATTACTTGCTTTCCCCTTATCTCATATATAAGATTTTCTATTTTTATTTCTTTTAGTTCGTTCATAAATACCTCCTACTATTATTATTCTACAAAAATTTTCAATTTCCTTTTTTATTTCAAAAAAAAATTGATTTTTCATCAATTTTTGTCCAGATTTAAATATATTCTTAAAATTAATAAAGTGATTATACTTACAACTAACAAATAAACATTAAATACTATAAAGTTTTTAGTAATTAAGTTTAACATAAGTATTATTGTTGTATTTAGTCCTATATGCATTATAATAGGAGCTTTTAAAGTTTTATATTTTTCATATAGATAAATTAACATAAAACTAACTCCAAACGCATATATAGCATTTATAATATTTGTGTGAAATAAACCAAATATAACACTCGTAAGTATTATAGCTCTCATAGGTTTATTAAACTCCTTTAATTTATTATAAACAATTCCCCTAAATACTAATTCTTCAAGTATAGGTCCACATATTCCAGAACAAATTATTTGAACTATTATAGGTATACTACTTATTTCAAAACTATTTGTAAATGGAATTAAATTATTTAAATGAAATAAA
>JAZRAM010000104.1:0-7344 GCA_045634565.1 Bacilli bacterium | reverse complement strand
TTATCCAATAGAATTAATTTCCACTCTCTTGTTTCTTTGTGCATTGCTAGTCCTATTGCACCAAATGTTGTTGCATTTACTGAACCATAGTCGCAACCTATTCCTATTTCACGAATTATATAATCATTAAGGTTTTCTAATATAGGTATATCATTAAATACCCTACCTTCTGCTACTACCCATTTATTGAACACTTTTTGATTTCTTAAACTACCTGGGGGGAACATATTCCTAACTGCAATTATTTTTTCTTCTGTATCTAATACTGGGTTATCATATGGAAAAAATGTATATTGTATCCAATTCATACCATCTATGTATTTCTTTTTGTAAGGGTGGTTTTGACTTCCCTCAACATTATAACTATCTATTCTTTTATAATAAGGGTGTCCTGCATAACTCATTTGTCTACCTATTAATTCATCATAACTATCTCTTAATTGTGAACTTGTATATATTCTAGCAGCTTCATCACACCATATAAATATTAAAGGTCTACCTAGTATCTTGTTAAATGATAAGTTAGTATTAAAACCAAAGAAATAAAACCTTATTCCATATATTTCAAAATATTTGTCTACTTGTCCAAATTTTAATATATATTCCTTGCCATTTTTAAAGTGATATTCGTTCTTTAATATACTTTCTAATGGTTCTATTATATTACCTTTTAAAGTATCAGTAGTCCACCCTATAATTGCCCCATAATAATCTCTTTTTATGTATTCTGGGTTATTCCTTTGTTCATCTTCATATTGTTTTAGGTTTTGTGCATATTCAATAATAGCACCTACTATATCATATGTTTTTCCTGATTGTGTTGATCCTAATACACTAATGTTAGGTATGTTAGGACTTACTATATCATGCCTTAATTGTAGTTGTTTCTTTGATAGTATCATTTTGCACCTCTACTTTTTTAGAAGTGCTTTTTTTCTTTTTATTACAATTACATGGTTCATGTTTTGGGTTTAATAAGTTCTTTTCGTATCTTTCTTTTTGTTCTGCACTAACTATATACCCATTACTATCTTTTATCATATAATTTTTTCCTACTTTTATAAATTCCATTATTCCTCCTCATATAGTGTTTTCTCCAGGTTAGAATTATCTACTATATTGACATTAACTATTGGTGTTTCATTTGTTAATGTTCCATTTTCTACTAATGTTTTCTTATCTATTGTTATTCCTAGTGTAGTTGCTAATTGATTTAAAGGTATTTTAGTATCACTATCTAATTCTTGTTCTATTCTATTCATAGTTTTGTCTATTATCCTGTTAGCTTTTTCAACAAATTCTTCCTTTTTTTGTTGGCATAATTTTTTAAATTCTTCATCATCTTTATGCTCATTATATATTTTTTCTACTGTCTTTCTAGGAACACCTAATCTTCTTTCTACTTCACTATAATTTCTAGTTGTATAATAACATAGCATTATTTTATATATATCTAACATTTCAAGTTGTTTTCCTTTTGCCATATTAAACACCTCATATAAATGATATATTATTTTCAGGAATTTACAAGTACCCCATAAAAAAGACACTAATTAAATAGTGTCATTTGTTTATTTGTATTTATACCTAATACTTTATAACTTTCTTTAAAATATTCACATACAAATTTCCTTTGTGTATCATTTATGAGTTCCAATTCTTTTTCAGTATCGTGTGAATATGATCCATAAGGACAACCCATACAACCTGTTCTAGTTATGTGTTCATAGACACTTGGTATTTCTATATTATATCTTTTATATATTTCATTTTCCATTTCATCAGTTAAGTCCCATAATGGTGTGAATTTTCCATTTTTATTTAAACATGTTTGATATTTAGATTTTCTCATAAAGCTTTCATTTCCTCTAACACCTAATATTGCTTTTAAACCTGTTTTTTGTTCAAAATCATGTGCTGGTTTCTTCTTTAAATAAGTACAACATTTAGGACTTACTCTGTGCAATTCTCCACTTAATAATAATTCTCTTGCTTTTTTATTAAGGTGGTAAGAAGAAGTGTGTTCTTTTCCATCTCTACCTATAAATGTTTTACCCTCAATTCTAGTCATTATAGATTTGCACCTACTTCCTCTTTGGTATCTATCTATAAAATCATCTTGCATTTTACTAAAACAAGGTATTCCATATTTTTCTTTGATCTGGAATGGTTTTAATGATGGATATAAAACAATATCACAATTCTTTAAAATTCTATCTCTTATTTGGTGGTGTTCCATATATGTATTAATGCCTACTATTTTAATTTTACTATCTTGCAGAACTTCTTTAATAAACCAATATAATAAATGACTATCTTTTCCACCACTATAAGACAAATAATATTTATCAAAATCTATCTTCTCATTAAATCGTTGCATTAATTTAATTAAATATGTATCTATACTATCAGCTTTGTTCATTAATTCCATTTTGGTGTCTATGTCTATTTTAGGATCATTAATTTTCCTTAATTCTTCCAATGTCATAATAACTCCCTGAATATGAACATAAGACATTGAACAACTATGCTATCTCCTGCTAGGTGGTAAAGTGAACTATCACTTTGATTTTTGGCAACTTTTTCAAAATCTTCATCTTTTACACCCATCAGTCTAAAACATTCTTTGGGTGTCAACTTTCTAATTCGTAAATTATTCATAGCTACCTTTGTCCCCCCCGTGTACATAAGGTTTCACTAACTTTTTCCTCTTTCCATGCTCTTGTATCATGTTCCTGGTATCCTTTCTTGTACCATTGATAGTAATTTCCTTTATCTATCATTGATTACTACTCCTACATTTTCTCCCCCCATAGTTGTTATGGTCTGTGCTTTCCCTTTTTGAACTGTTCCCCTATGACTTTCCATTCTACTTGAAATATCAATTCCATCGCCTTCTTCTGCTTCTAGGTATCCTTTTTTAGTTGCATTTTTTATAGGTAAGCTAGGGGCAACCTCTATACAATGTGGACATCTCGAACCTGTTGCAGTTGTTAGGGTGTCGATTACCCCCCCCGCCTCTTGAAGTCTATTTTTTAATTGATATTGATGAAAATTGGTATTCAACATTCCATTTAACATTTTTTCAGTTAAGAAAAATCTTTCATCAACTTCATCTTCCAAAAAATCTTTTAATCTTTTTTCTAATGGTATTGGTTTTGGGAATGAATAACTATAATCTCCTAATATAGAAATCATAAAACACCTATTTCTTGTTTGTGGAATTCCATAATCAGTTGCAATCATATCTTGCCAGTAATTTCTATATCCCAATTCTTCTAATCTTAATTGCCATTTATTAAAATCTTCTTTGTTGCCTTCTCCATGTACCATTGGGACATTCTCCATAAGTAAAATTTGGGGTTTTTCTTTACATTCAGTTATTATTCTTTCTACTTCCCATAAAAGTCCTGATCTAGTAGAATTATCACTCATTCCTTTCATTTTTCCTGCTAAACTTAAATCTTGACAAGGAAATGAATAGGTATATATATATATATATTTATCTGTATCTTTTATTTCTAAATCTTCACCTTTTACCTGTGAAATATTAACTAAATTATGTGTTGCCTTAATATTGTTATATATAGTTCTTATTTCACTTTCAGGAAGTCTTTTTATTTGATTAAAATTCATTGGTTCATTATAATTTGAACTTATACCTTTATTAAATAATATTTGTTGTATTTCTTCTTTTGATAACTTTTCACTATAATTTGTTTTATCATCAGTAAAGTGCATATCTTTATATGCTTGAATAGACTTAACTGCCCATTCACATATCTTCCAATGTTCAAATGGTATTCCTAAATATTTTAAAGCTAGTGCTTGACTACCATAACCAGCAAACATTTCTATAAGTCTTATTGGTTTATTTATTTTGAATTTGGGATACATAATATCAAATATTGTCATATTCATAAGAACTTATATATCCCCTTATATGCACCTGCCAATTCCCCTTTTTTAATTTGTCCTTTAATCGTATTATATTGTTGTTTTGTTAGTTTATATTTATAATGTCTTAATAATTTGTATAAATATATTTCCATTTTATTTTCCATTCTTTTTAGGTGCTACTTTTGGCAATTTCTTATTTCCTGTTGCTCTCTCCCATTCTGCAACTGCACTTTTACCACCTAATGCTTTTGTCCCTTCTTTTGTATATGCCCATCTTCTTTGAGCTTGTGATACAAATGGCATTTACTTCATCTCCTTATTTGTATGACTAACCCTATCTTGTACTTCTTTTTTCTTTGCATTGTTGAAACGATCTAATGTTCCTACTAAATATCCTGTTATTCTTCTTATTCTTTCAAACTTTATTCCTTTTCCTACTTTCATATTTACCTCACATTATTATTTTTATTAATTTCTTTGTACCATCTAGTTCAATTTCTTGGTGTTCAGTTGTGCTTGGTGTGTACCCATATTGTTCTCCATAACCACCATATTCTAAAAATGAGTTTGTCATAAGATAATATTTATCTTTTTTAACTAAACTTTTATGTTGGTAATCAGGAACAAATATTGTGTTTCTAGTCATTATTGGTGTATGTGTATGCCCCATTACATAAATATCTGCTATGACTTTATCACTCATTTCTACTAGATTATTTATTTTGCCACCACTTTTTCTACCTCCACCATAACCATGTATTCCAGTTATTGTGTACATCATTGGTCTTTTGTCCCCTTTTTCTTTATTGCAACCAAATGTCAAATATAAATACCACCAACCATCACTAAATCTATCTTCAATACCCAATTGTTTTGCTACTAAATATAAAATGTCAATTCCATCTTCTTTATAACTTCTCCATTCGTGATTTCCTGGGTGTATTACCAATATTTTGTCTTTAACTGGTTCTAATAAATCACAAAGTCTTATAAATGCTTCTTTTGGTGTTAATACTTCATTATATACATCACTAACACTATTTTTAGTGGCATTATTCATTAAATCTCCATTAAGTATAATAAATGTATTATCACTATCTTTAACATCGTTTAAAACCTGTCTAATTAGTTTTAAATTGCAATAATAATCGCCTATATGAAAATCACTCAATGAAATAACTTTTATTTTTTTAAATTCTACCCCCAAATCACGCTTTATTACCTGCATATTTACTCCTTAAATTTTTCATTTAATAGTTGAGCTTGTTTTGATAAAGAATTTGGTGTATCTATGTTATAAAAATATAAGATTTCTTTAATATTACCTCTTTTGCCCTTTCTTACTCTTTTATTGAAGTCATAATCTTCTGCCATTTTTAGTTTTGGATCAAATCTTTCTTTACCAATTAATTTTCTTTTATATATACAATTCCATATACAACAATTCCAACTAGGTGGTTCTTTTGTTATTATTACCTCTAATTGTCTTGACTTCCAACTCATATAACAATAGTCCCATTCTTCATTTGTTTTATCTAGTATAGTTCTTACATAATTATTGCTTACTAAATCATCACTATCAATAAATGCTATATATTCTCCTGTTGCATTATCTAAACCTTTGTTTCGTGGTACACTTGCCCCACCTGAATTTTCTTTTAAATGAATTACTGTTGCTTTAATTTCATCAAGTTTAGTTTCGTTGCAACCATCATCAATTATTATCCATTCAGTTTCATCAGTTAATTGTGGTGTTAAAACTTTAGACAATTTATTTATATATTCCAAAGAATTATAGTAAGGTGTTATAATTGATAATTTCATATGCCACCTTTAAAACCTGTATTATATATAAATCTTTCATAATCATTTGTAAAACCACTATAACATTCTGGTCCATTTGAAAAATCAAAATCATCAGTTTCATCGTGCCAATAAACATCGTGTTCGCACATATCAGTATAGAATTTGTATAAATCAGGTCTATTGCATAAATAATTTTTTATTACCCAACCATTTTTTAATTTTATTTCTCCTGCATTAATCTTGTTTTGTAGTTCAGTAAGTTTATTTATCCATTGTTCCACATTTACAACTTTGAATATATATCCTTCTTCCCAGGGTTTACCTGTATAATGGTTCATATGTGGACATAACCAATGTAGAAAATCTTTTGTTTCTCTTGTGGCTGCATCTCTTATAATTTTTTCAGTATAGTAAATATCGCCATCTAATATTAAAAATGGTTCTTTACTATGTTTTGCAACCCTAGTCCATAAATCAATTTTGTCATTACAATTTTCAAATCGTATATTTTTTGCATTATCATTTTTAAATGGTCCAACTATTGTTATATCATTAATACCATTTTCTAATAAAAGTCTAATCATTCTATCAAGTAAAGTTTCATCATTTATAACTATTAATTGTTTAGGTACACCATGCCAATTATTCCATCTTGTACCCTCGCCATCTGCCATTATATATGCTTTCATAATACCTCCACTAATTTTAAACTTTCTAAATATAAAGCCCTTGCCATTGATACTTCTAATTCTTCATTTGGTATAGTATTTCTTTTTAGTTCAACATCATAATAAATTTTTGATACTATTACCTTTACTTTTTTGTTTGGATCATATTTTGTCTTTTTAGGTAAATATTTATTCCAATTACTTTTTGGTGGTGTATATTCTACTTTTGGAAATTTCTTGAATAGTTTGTCTAAATCAAATGTTTCTATATCATCAACTATCCAACCATTTACACCATCTTTAAACCCTAATTCTTTCCATATAGGTAAATTCATTAATATAAGTGGAATACCTAACATTCCTGCTTCAACTGGTGTGTATCCATATGCTTCTGTTTTACTTGGTACAAATACCCAATCTGCTATTTTCATATATGGTGCTATATCAATTTGAGGGTCAGCATAAACTATATTTGGGTTATTTATTTCATGTTTTCTATCTTTGTCATTTGTAAATACAATTATCAAATATGGTTTACCTTTTTTTGTTAATCTATCTGCAAGTTTAATTATGTTATCCTTGCCTTTTTCTTTTGTTAATCTTGTAGCACAAACTATTATTAAAGGTTTCTCGCATTTTTTATTTATTACTACTGGGTTATATATAAGTTCACAATCTAGTCCTGTAATTTCTTTAAAACTATCGCATACTAATTGACTAACACCAACCCATTTTGTAATTTTTGGGTGTAGGCATGGACTAAAAGGAATTGCCTTATAATCACAATGCACCACACCAATATATTCATTAGCTTCTATTTGATCTATAATATCAGGGTTATAATTGAAAAATGCCTTATCACATTTTATTGTTCCACCTTTATATCTATGAATAGGTATTTGTGTTGATAATCTTTCTAATTGTTTAACATCTCCCTCTTTATAATAAAGTTCAATGTCATATAATTGTG
>JAZRAM010000103.1:0-9031 GCA_045634565.1 Bacilli bacterium | reverse complement strand
ATTAAGTATATTAAAATATTTATAGTCTATAAAATCATTTATGAGTAAATAAAAAACAAATTGAAATATTATACCTGAGATAGCTATTAAAAACTCTTCTATTAAAGGTCTATTAATCATTTCATTATATTTAGTAAGACCACCAAAAGGAAGTATTATTATTTTATCTATATTCCATTTAAATAATAAAGATATTATTATATGACCTACTTCATGGACTAATATTAATAACATAAAATAAATTAAAAATCTAAAATATCCTATTGATACAAATATAAATAAAGTCATTATAAATAAAGGATGAATATATATTTTATTTAAGATATTCTTCATAGTTTAATACTTTTCCATCCTTTTTATATACTAAATATAAATTATTATTTGACTCACCCAATAACTCACCTTTACTTACATAGTCATAAAGTTTTACATTTACATTTTCTATATTGCCATACCACTCATCTATCCCATCTATTCTCTGTATTATTACTGTATTACCATAATTTTCTTTTGGACCTATAAATACTACAATACCACTCTCATTTATAGGTACTAAATAATTACTACCAATATTAAGTTTTACTCCATCTAAATAATTTTCACTCGATTCATAAGTTAATTTTTCATTAAATACTGCTTCTTCTTTTATTGTTTTATTAAATATATCAAAATCACCTAAATACTTATTATATACATTTTTTAATTTTGTAAATGATATATTTGTATTAAAAATTTCTTTATAAAAATCGTTTTTAAAATTACTACTAGATTTTATAAGAATTAAAATTATTAAAGTTACTACTATAGAAATTAATAATTTTATAAAAAAGATTGTCCCAATATTATTTTTTTTCATGGTATCACCACTTAATTATATTAACTATTTTTATAAAAATACTAATCAAATGAACTTTTTTGTTTAATTGTAATCTTATTTTTACAAGAATTAAAAAACTACAGAAAAAATACTCTTTCCTGTAGTTTTCACTATTACAATTTTATAAAAATATAATATATTATATTTTTTCTATTTTTAAGAAATTAGTTGACTTAATTGGTGCGTTATTTGGGAAACCTCCAGTTACTACTATTAAATCATTTTCTTTTAAATTCATAAATTCTTTAGTTTTATTTATTGCTTCTTCTACCATATCATCTGTACTTTCATAAACTGGAAGAAGTGTTGTATAAACACCAAAACGAAGAGATAAAAGATGTGCAACTTTTTCTGTTGGACAAGCGGCAAGTATTATTGTTTTAGGTCTTAAATTACTAATTTTTTTAGCAGTTAATCCTGATAAAGTAGCAGCAACTATTACTTTAACATCTAGCATATTAGAAGCATCAACAACACTTCTAGCAATAGTATCAGTTATATCTGCTTCATAGTCTGGTTTAACTACATTTTCATAATCTAAATATTTTTCAGTATTTTCTACTATTTCAGCCATATATCTAACTGCTTCTATAGGATATTTACCTGTTGTTGTTTCACCACTAAGCATTACTGCATCTGTACCATCAAGTACTGCATTTGCTATATCTGTAACTTCTGCTCTAGTTGGTCTTGCATTCTTATACATACTAGCAAGCATTTCAGTAGCAACTATACAAAACTTACCAGCTTTTCTACATTTTTCAATTATTTTCTTTTGAATTATAGGCAACTCTTTCATAGGAACTTCAACACCTAAATCCCCACGAGCAACCATAATGCCATCACTATATTTTATTATTTCATCTATATTAGAAATAGCTGTATTACTCTCTACTTTAGATATTATTTGCATACCACTATTTTCTTGTTCTAAAATTTCTTTAACTGCTAATATATCTTCTTTACTAGATACGAATGAAAGAGCTATAAAATCTCCATCATGATGACAAGCATATAAAATATCTTCTTTATCTTGTTCACTTATAAATGGCATATTCAAATCTACTCCTGGTACATTAACACCTTTTCTACTACCTAATATACCACCTACTATAATACTACAAGTAAGACCTTTCTTATCTTTATCTACAACTAATAATTTCATAAGCCCATCTTCAAGTAATATAATATCATTTATATTTATATTATTTAAAGCTTCTTTATAATTAACAGTAATAGCTTCTTCAGTACCTACTATATCATCTTTTACAATTCTTATAGTTTTACCTTCTTTAAGATTTATTCCATCATTTTCAACTACACCTGTTCTAAAATCTGGCCCTTTAGTATCATATAAAATGCCTACATTAGTTTTTAATTCTTTATTGATTTTTTTAACTAGTTCTACAGTTTCTTTTTTTTCAGTTAGATCAGCATGAGAAAAGTTAATACGGGCTACATTCATACCATTTTCTACCATAGATTTCATTACATCATATTTTCTACTTGCAGGACCTATACTACATATTATTTTTGTTTTTTTCATATTATCTACTCCCTTTTTTTCACAAAACAGAAATCATTTTATCACTATATATAATTTATGTCAAGAAAAAAAGGATAACTACTTATCCTTTATTAAATGTTTATTAAGTGTGAAATATTGAACCCCTGATACTATTGAAAGTATTGTAGCTATAAATAATAACACTTTAGCTACAGATATATTCCAAAGTTCGAATGGTAAATTATAAAATAAAGTTAACACTATACCCACCATTAAACAAGCTGTTTTAATTTTACCTGATTTAATAGCAGCTACTACTTTACCTTTACTAGCAGCAAGCATTTTTATAGAGTTAACAACACTATCTCTAATTATTACTACTACTGGTATAATTGGATGTATAAATCCTTGAGCTGCTAAAATTATAAGTACTGAGTTAACTAATATTTTATCAGCTATAGCATCTACTAATTTACCAAAATCAGTAACTAAATTATATTTACGTGCTATATAACCATCTAAAAAATCAGTAAGAGATGCTAATATAAATAGAAATCCAGCTATAATATACTTTAAGTCTACAACTATTTTTTCATCTACAAATAATTTTGGCATATCAATACCAAATGAAGATATTATATAATCTCCACCAAGTAATATAATTATAATCAATATAGCCATTACAACTCTAGCCATTGTTAATTTATTAGGCAAATTCATGATAATCTACTCCTTCCATAACTATAGTTCCACCTTTTTCTTCATCTTCTTTTGTTACTAACAAAATAACTACATAAACAATTATAATAATAATTAAAGCAATACCACCAAATATTAAAAATTTAGGTATTGATTTTTGTTGTTGTTTTTCTATTGTGTAAGGCGAAGCAATTTTCACTGTTTTTAATTTTTTTGCTTTTTTTCTTTGTTCTTTTTCTGCCTTTTTTATATCTTCAATAGATATTTTAGAAGTAAAATCAAATAAATATTCATTAAATTCTTCAACCATTTCATCACTATCAAGCCCAAGATATTTAGAATAATTTTTTATAAACATTTTAAGATAAAAAATGTCTTTAAACGCTTCCTTATTTCCTTCTTCTATATTTTCTATTTGAGATGGTCTAAGTTTTAAATCTCCTGCCGCTTCTTCTATAGTTATCCCCATCGATTCACGAACTTCTTTTAACTTCTCACCAATTTCCTTCATATTAACCTCTATTCTATATCAATAAAAAAATAATATTTTATAAGCCATGTTCTGTTCCTCAAAAGAGGTGACAAATATTTATCTACCTTTCGGTCCCAGGCATTGTTCTTATTTCCTAGCCCGAGTTCCCCTACCAAAATTTGGGTTTCTCACTCGCGGGGTTTACCACGTTCCATTTCCACCATTTCTAGTTTCTTCGTCACTTTGGCACTTTTACACTTAATCTAACCATATCAAAGACTTAGGTTATTTCAGAGCCGTTAGCAATTGCTACCTAGGGTTATTTTTTCCCCTAGCACGAACACTACAATCATCACAGACTGTGTGAGCATGGACTTTCCTCTACATTACAAGAATGCAGCATTTGTCAAAATATTATTCTTTACCATAAATAATTTTTTCTAATTTAGATATTCTTCTTAACATATCAGCATTAGTGATACTACCACCATCTGATTCAGCTAAAACTTCTATCTTAGTTTTTAAGTTTCTAACATCTTGTTTTAAACTTATATTGTCTTCCACAAGTTGTTTCTTTTCTCTTTCTAATTCTCTTATAATAGCATTCATTTCTTCATAATCTTTTATAATCATATCAAGAAACCTATCTACTTCTTGTGGACGATATCCTCTAGTATCTATTTTAAACTCTTTTTCTAAAATATCACGACTAGTTAATACTATACGATCACGGTACATATTTTCCACCTCACTCTTATTCAATGTAATTATCTCAAAAAAAACTTACTTTGTCAATCATACAAAGAAAAAAACTACCTACTCTTTATTTGATAAGTAGATAGTTTTATATAACTTACATCATTTATCATATTATTAAATACACTTTCAACGTGAGAATTAGGATTCACTTTATCACCTCAACCTTATATTAGCACGCCTTTACACTCTTTTGTTGCAATTCGACAAAACTAGATAAAAATAGAACCAAAAATGTTTTTCATGAGTAGAAAAAAATACAAAATTGTAGTATAATTAATTAAGGTGGTTTTATGCAATATCCAAACGGTATAAAAAAAGAATTTGTTAATACTAATTCACACAGTAATAGAGGTATGAATTTAGAAGCAGATTTAAATGATACTAATGAATATTATAGATATAATGATATTGCGATTATTCATAAGAAACCAACACCCATAACAATCAATAAAGTTGATTATAAATCTAGATGTGATGCGGTTATAAAAGAAGCTCATTTCAAAGTGCCATCAACTACTGATTATAATGGTATTTATAAAGGTAAATATATTGACTTTGAAGCAAAAGAAACTAAAAGTTTAACAAGTTTTCCTTTAAGCAATATACATAAACATCAAATAAATCATTTAGAAAGTATTTATAAACATGGTGGGATTGGTTTTATAATTGTAAGATTTACTAGTTTAAATAAGACTTACCTACTCTTTATAGAAGATTTATTAAGTTTCTTAAATAGTGAAAAAAGAGTTTCAATACCTATTTCATATTTTGAAGAAAAAGCTTATATAATTAAAGAAGGTTTAAGACCTAGATTGGATTATTTAAAAATATTAGATAATAAAGGAGTTGATTTATGAAAAAGTTTTTCAAAGATATAATAAAAAAATTTAAGAAAATATGGAATAAAGACCCTAAAGATATAATTATTCCAGGGATTAGTTTACTGTCATTTATAATTGTTTTGATACTATTTGGAATAATTGGAGCTGCGATAGTACTAATTTTAATAAATATAATTTATTTTATAGGAAAAAAAATAATAAAGAAGGAAAAGAATATGAACAAAGGTCAAAAGAAAAGAAAAAGAAAAAAAATATTCAAAATATTTTTACTTATAATGTTAGTTCTATTTATATTAGGAATAACTGCAGTAATAGCTTTCTTTAGTTATATTGTTGCGAATGCTCCTGAATTCAAAGAAGAATTGTTGTATGTAACTGAGCCAACAGTATTACTTGATAAAGAAGGTAATGAGTTTTCTAAATTAGGTGTTGAAAATAGAGTTATTCTTACATATGATGAATTACCTGAGATTTTAATAGATGCAATTGTTGCTACTGAAGATTCAAGATTCTTTGAACACAGTGGTGTTGACTGGGCACGTTTCTTAAAAGCATCTTTCTATCAATTATTAGGAAGAAGTGATGCTGGTGGAGCTTCTACTCTAACTATGCAAGTTTCAAAAAATACACATACTTCTACTGAAGCAAGTGGTATTGAAGGTATAATAAGAAAATTTACAGACGTATATATATCAATGTTTAAAATTGAAAAAAATTATACAAAAGAAAGAATTATGGAGTTTTATGTAAACTCACCTTATTTAGGAAGAAATGCTTATGGTGTTGAACAAGTATCTCTTACCTACTTTGGAAAAAGTACAAAAGATTTAAATCTTGCTGAAGCTGCTATGATCGCTGGATTATTCCAAGCACCTGGAAGTTATGATCCATATAAAAATCCAGAAGCTACAGAAACAAGAAGACAAACAGTATTAAAACTTATGTTAAGACATGGTTATATATCTAAAGATGAATATAATATAGCTAAAGAAATGACAGTTGAAAAAATAGTTCTTCCACAAGAAGAAAGTATTTATTCCAATGGTCAAGTATCTCCTTATCAATCATTTATAGATACAGTTGTAGAAGAAGTTAAAGATAAAACAGGATTAAATCCTTATACTACATCAATGACTATACATACAACAATGAATACTAGTTTCCAAGATTATATAAATGATATTATGTCTGGAGAAACTTATGATTGGGAAAATGATGTTGTTAAAGCTGGGGTTGCAGTTGTAAGTGTTAAAGATGGTAGTATTTCTGCTTTAGGTGGTACTAGAGATAATACTAGAATAGATAATTGGAATTATGCCACTGATGAAATAAATCAAATAGGATCTACAGCTAAACCGATTTATGATTACGGTCCAGCTATAGAATATATGAATTGGAGTTCTTACCAAACAATTGTTGATGAGCCTATAAATTATTCAGATGGAAAAAGTATAAATAACTGGGATGGTAAATTCCAAGGATTACAAACTATAAGAGTTGCTTTAACAGGTTCTAGAAATATTCCAGCACTTAAAACATTTAAACAAAATAATAAAAAGAATATAATTGAGTTTGCTACTAAATTAGGGCTTACTCCTGAAATATATTCTTGTAACGAAGGTTATAAATTAGAGAAAAAATATTGTGTAAATAGAGAAAATCCAGATGATGTTGTAGAAGCTAATAAAGCTAGCACACTACACGAAGCTCATTCAATTGGTGGATATACAGGAGAATCTCCTTTATCTATGGCTTCTGCTTATGCTGCATTTGGAAATGCTGGCACACATATCGAACCTTATTCATTTACTAAATTAATATTTGAAGATTCCGGAGAAGAATTTGTTAATGAAATAAATAAAACTAAAGCTATGAGTGAAGAAACTGCTTATATTGTAAGTGATATGTTAGCAACTACTGCTAAATCAGCAATTGGTAGATACTATAGTATAAATGGTGTTCAATATGGTGCTAAAACTGGTACTACAAACTATGATGATGCTACTATGAAAAATAAAAAATTACCTTCAAATGCAGTTAATGACTTATGGACAGTTGGATTCAATACTGAATATGCAATTGGTGTATGGTATGGATATGATGACATAAGCAATAAATATTATAATAAATTTAGTAGTTCACAAAATTCTAGATTATTTAATGCAGTTGGTAAAAAAGTATTTACTAATAAATCATACTTTACTAAACCTAGTGGTGTTGTTGAAGTAGAAGTAGAAGCAGAATGTGTTGAACCTTCTCTACCTAGTCCATATACACCTAATAATCTAAGAATTAAAGAATTATTTATAAAAGGTACTGAACCAACAACAGTTTCTACAAGATTTGCTAAATTAGGTGATGTATCTAACTTAAAAGGGTCAGTTGAAAATAATAAAATTACACTTACTTGGAATTCAGTTGAAACTCCTAAGATAAATACAGAAAGTTATTTAAAAGAACATTATTCAAGTGTATTTGAAACTGATAAATATTTAGATGCATTTATATCGAATAGATTATCTTATAATAATACTTATATAGGAAATCTTGGTTATAATGTTTATTTAAAAGATTCTAGTGGTAATTTAAAATTACTTGATTATATAAGTACAAATAAATATGAAACTACTATGGATGTTGCTGGTGAATATACATTTGTTATTAAAACTGCTTACTCAATATATAAAGCACCTATGAGTGATGGTAAATCAGTTAAAGTAAATGTTACTTCTAATTCAGCTATAATCCCTGAACCAGAAGATCCAACAATAGATAATAATGATAATACAGATATACCGAATACTCCTGCTACAAATGGTTAAAAATTAAAGGAAAGATTTAATTCTTTCCTTTTTCTTTACAAATATTTTTTAATTCACAATTTTCACATAATGGATTTTTAGCTTTACAATAATATCTTCCAAATAATACTAATTGATGATGCAATCTAGAAAGTTTATCTTTAGGAAACTTTTTGTTTAATTTCTTTTCTATAACTAATACATCATCATTTTTTCTAGCTATACCAAGTCTTTTACTAACTCTTGAAACATGAGTATCAACAGCTATACAAGGTTCATCATAAAGATTAGATAAAACAACATTTGTTGTCTTTCTACCTACTCCATTTAAACTTTCTAAATAAATCCTATCATTAGGGACTTTACCATTTTTATCACCAAGTAAACTTTTAGCAATACTAATAACATTACTAGCTTTCTTATTAAAAGTTCCTATTGGTTTTATTATCTCTATAATATCATTTATATCCGCAGTTGCTAATTTTTCTAAACTATCATATTTTTTAAATAAAATATCGGTTACCATATTAACTCTTTTATCAGTAGTTTGAGCACTTAACATAACTGCTATTAATAATTCATAATCTTTTGTATATTCTAATTCACATTTAGGATTAGGAAATAACTTATCTAAATAAAGAGTTATCTCAGTCATTTAACCAATCATAATCAAATAATTCTTTGTTTTTATTTATATTATTATTTTTAAACTGTTTTCTGTTATTTTCTACATCCTCTTTAGTTTTAATACCTTTTTTACCCCATTCATATATAATCTTATCTATATATCTTAAATTACTAACTCCATTATAAGTTGCTTCTTTTAAAGCAAGTTTTATAAGTTCTTCTGTATACCCATTATCTAACCAACCATTTATTATTTCAAATTCCATAGGAGATAATGTTCTACCAAATTCAGTTTCAAATACGCCATATAAATTAGAATCATTTTTTTCTTCTACTTCAGTTAAAGCAAAAGCAATCTTTTCATATAAAGAATCTAAATTAATAACTTCGCTTCTTATATTATTTATCTTCTTCATTTCTATTTTAATAATATTTTTCTCGCATAAA
>JAZRAM010000102.1:0-3461 GCA_045634565.1 Bacilli bacterium | reverse complement strand
TACTAAAATATCTCCTTTTTTGAAAGCTACTACTGAAGGAGTAGTTCTATCTCCATCAGCATTTACTATTACTTTAGCTTCTCCACCTTCAAATACACTTACACAACTATTAGTTGTTCCTAAATCTATACCTATTGTTTTACTCATAATTTTTTCTCCTTTTCTTTATTATTTTTATCTTGTTCATCAAATATTTTTCTTAGGTGTTCCCTTATATGTTCTTGTTTTTCTTTAGATAACTTTTTAAATAATTCTTCAAACTCTTTAAAGAGTTTATCTTGCTCTTCCCCTTCTTTAGTTAAAAGCAAAATATATAATTTGAACTTACAATCCAATACTTCTTCGTCATCAAAATATTTATCATCTAAATCTAATTCATATGGTCCATATTTATACCCTATAGCAATAGAAGTAAGTAATAAAACTTCTCTTATTTTTTTCTTATCCATATTATTCACTTACTTTAACCATTGCTGGTCTTATAACTTTATCTTTATAGATGTATCCTTTTTGTAATACTTCAATTACCATACCAGATTCTACACCTTCTCTTTGTTCTACCATAATAGCATTATGATATACAGGATCAAAAGGTTTATTAGCTCCATCTATTTGTTTAACTTCAAAGTTACCCATAATATTTTGCATACTACAATAAATCATTTTGAATCCTTCAAGAAATTTAGAAACTTCATCATCTAAATTATCATCATCAAGTTTAATTGCTCTTTCAAAGTTATCCATAATTGGAAGTATTTGTTTAATTAAATCTTCATTACAGAACTTTAACATTCTAACTACTTCTTCATCTTTTCTTTTTCTATAGTTAATTAAGTCTGCACGAGCTACTAAAACTTCTTGATCTTTCTTTTTTAGTTCCTCTTTTAATTCTTCTATAATTTCCTTATATTTATGTTTTTCTTTTTTCTTGTCTTTTTTATCGTGTTCACAGCAACATTCATGTTCTTTATGTTCACCACAATGACAATCTTCTGTACACTTTACGTTTTCATTACATTCACATTCACTACCACAAGTGCATCCCTCATGACAATTACATATTTTTTCTTCCATAATATCTTCCTATCTACTATCTATATTATCTTTTATATATTCTAGAAGAGTTATTACTCTTTCATATTCCATTCTTTTAGGACCTATTAAAGCAATTGTACCTTCTTCTCCATTGATAGTGTATTTTGTTTTAATAACTGTTACATCATCATCAAAATCATTCTCACTACCTATATAAATATTGATACCATTATCTTCTTCTTTAATGTTTTTTACTATTTCTTTATCTTCAAACTTACTAATTATATCTCTAATCTTATCAGTATCATTGAACTCTGGTTGCATAAGTATATTCTTTCTACCATTAACTTTTACTGATTCATTTGTAAAATCACTAAATGCACTGTAAAATGCATTATATAAAACTTCGTGTTGTTTTACATATTGAGCAATAATTGGTTTTACTTGATATTCTAATACTTCACTAACACTATCTATACTAGTTCCAACTATTAACTTATTTATTAAATCAACAGTTTGTTTAATCTCAATAGAATCAACATCTCCAGGTATGTAGATTGATTTGTGTTCTACATGCCCTTTATCAGTAACAACTATAGCCACTATATTATTTTTATCTATTGGAATAACTTCTACCTTCTGAACTAAGTTAAGGCTAGATTTCTTTCCAAGTACTATAGTAGTATAATGTGTTAACTCGGATATAATTTCCATACTTTTTAAAATTATATCATTTACTACTAGTGATTTATTGTCAACTATTGTTTGAAGTTTCAACATATCTTCTCCATTAAGTTCTCTTGGAGTCATAATATTATCTACATAATACCTATAACCCTTTTCACTAGGAACTCTACCTGAAGATATATGAGTCTTTTCTAGTAAACCTATCTCTTCTAAATAATTCATTTCAGACCTTATTGTCGCACTAGAACACTTCATAGAATCACATAAAGCCTTACTACCTACAGGTCTTGCAGTCTTTATATAATCTTCAACAATTAGTTTAAGTAGCTCTTCTTGTCTTTTACTAACCACTTAATCACCTCACTTTTATTATATAAGTTTTTTATACTTTTATAACAACTTTTTAGCACTTGCACTTTGGTAGTGCTAAAACAAGTATAACACTAAAAATTAGCACTGTCAATAGGCAGAGTGCTAATTTTATTAAAATTGCATAAAAAAACGACGTCTTGCGGTCGTCTTAGTATGATTGGTAATAATATCATCAGTATCATCTATAACTACATAGTTTATATTAGCTATTAACTTTATTATATAATCTAATCTGTTTAAAGGAAACCCAACTTTAATACTATCCTTTATTCTTTTTATCTTATAACCAAATAATTTATTTAATATTAAACTATCCTTATCAAATACTTCATAAAAGTTTCCAATTTTAATAAATAACAAAAAATCTTTATATTCCATTCTATATTTATAATATGTTTCCAACATAATCTTACTCCTTATTATTCATTACATCTTACAACACACTACAAATATTATAGAATATAAAGATTTTATTCTATAACCCGTTGTCAGTGCACACGCACAGGCACCGACTAGTTTTTGTGCCTACACTATCGTTCGGCACGACAAATCTGCCATAGGCAGATTTAGGATTCAAGATCCTTAGATGGCTGAGCGCCAACCGCGACTAAGACTCCGCGCACTCGAAGTCGCCAACAGAAAAGACACTGCACTCAGCATAGACATCGGCCGCAGAGACAGAGCCACCCAAAACCACAATCGCATACAAGCCATCAGCATAGCAGTTAGATTCGACATAATCGAAAGAGCAGGCATTTTCTACATCTTTAAATGCATCTTCTAATACTGTATTATTTGTAGCAATTGCTTCTGTATCATATCCTTTTAAGCAATACTCAGTATTATTTCTTACAAAGCAAGAATAAGCTGCTGTTACTTTTCCATCTTCTACATCATATCCTAGGTAAAAGTTTTTGCCAGTTGGTGGAACAGTTAATCTTTCTGATTCAACTGGAGCAGCAGTTTCTCCTACAATTCCTTTCCAATCAAAACCAAAATAATAATATTGTGGTTTGTAGACTTGTGTTACTTGTTGTTCTCCATATGTATACTCTACTGCATCTCCATTCACTGTACAATCTGCTATATAGAAACTTCCATCTTCATATAATTCTTCTGTTGCACACACTATATTACCATCATATTGTATATCTAAATCAGAGAACTTTGTAGGTGCACTTGTTCCTGTTAATTGATATGCTGCGATTGCATTTCTTACAGCGCTTGCATATAACTCAACACTTCTTTCATTACTTTCCTCTCTGGCATCATTAATAATACCTAATATGATTGGGGTTGCTATTAAAGCGATGATTGCTAATATTACTATTACAGCTAATAGTTCTATTAAAGTAAAACCTTTTTTC
>JAZRAM010000101.1:0-2336 GCA_045634565.1 Bacilli bacterium | reverse complement strand
AATTCTTTATCATTATTGTTTTTTATATAATTCTTTTAATTTAAATAGTTCTTTTTTTATATTATTAAAATCAATAAGTATTTTTGCCATTTTGGATGTTAAATTAAAATTAATATTTTCCAGTTTTTCCTTCATAAATCTTCCTTTCTATTATCAGATAGCTACCTCATATTAAATATATCGCGCTTTCATAATCTTGTCAGCGCCTTATATCACTTTTTTACAAAATAAAAACACTAACCATAATAGTTAGTATTTAATTGTATTATAAGACTTTATTTAATATTTTAATTTCTACTCTTAAGGAACATCAAGGATACGGTGGATATCCTTATGGTGGATGTGGATGTAATCAAGGATGCGGCGGATACGGTGGATCTGGATATGGCGCTGCAATATTATTAGTATTATTTATATTATTAGTTATTATTATAGGAGCAAGAGCTTTTGATGGCAATAGATAAAAGGGTTACCTTTTATCTTTTTTTGTGCTATAATACTTAACGGAAGTGATTTTATGTTTAAAAAATTAGATATATTAGATGAAAAAGATAAAAGACTCAGAATTGTAAGTAAAGATGCTGAGTTACCTTTATCTTTAGAATATAAAGAATTAATAGAAAGAATTATTACTGAATTAACATATAGTCAAATTGAAGAATATGAAAAAAAATATGATTTAAGACCTGGTATGGGGCTTGCTTTTCCACAACTAGGCATAAATGAAAGAATTATAGTTATTGTCCATGAATATGATGATGGTAAGTTTGATAATTATGTAATGGTTAATCCTAAAATAATTAGTACATCTAATGAAATGATTGCTGCTGAAGCTGGTGAAGGATGTTTAAGTGTTAATAGAGATGTTGATGGTCATATACCTAGATATGCTAGAGTTACTGTTGAAGGATATGATGTTGATGGTAAAAAAATAAAAGTTAGAGCAAGAGAAGAACTTGCAATAGCGTTCCAACATGAAATAGATCACTTAAATGGAATAATATTCTATGATAGAATTGATAAAAACAAACCATTTTATACAGAAGATGAAATGAGACTAATATAGGAGGATACTCATGAAAGGTGCTTTAAAATATTTTATATTATTTATAATTGCTTGCATATTATCAATTCTAATTTATTATGTTGCATAAAAAAAGGAGATTTAATGATTATCTCCTTTTTGGTTGGTCTATAGAATATTCACTTAAATCAATAGTTCTTTCCCCTTCATCAGTAATAGCATAATTTAATTCAGTAATTGAATGATTTCTTGTACTTAAAGTATCATTTATTCTTCTTAAATTATTCTTTTCTGCTATTAATTCTTTTTTTGTTGTCCTTATATTCTTTTTAATTTCTTTTAATTGTTTTTTATAAGCAAATAACGTTTCTTTTTCTACGGAAATTTTACTTATAGTTTCCCCTTGTTCTCTTTTTAATTTAACAACATCTCTAACCAAAGCATCTACAACACTTTCATAAACTTCAGCAGTTAATTTAGTTTCATTCTTTTCCATACTACCCCATTCTTTCTAATGATTCTAATTTAAAGAATCCTGTAATACCAGTATTATCTCCTACTACATAAGGAAATTCTGTGCCTTCTATTATATTTAATATTTCTCTTTCCCAACCAATAGCTCTTTTATTATAAGCATATTTATCGGTACTCATTTTAGCATATTTACCAATTATTTTTACTCTATCTCCTATTTTTATTTCAGGAATAATTTCTTCATATTTAGCAACTAACACTACATCACTATTTATTTCTTGATTTTCATATAATTCATCGTTTAAATACCAACCAATGAATTCATAATCTTGTTTTTGTGATATAGGTAATTCTTTTATAGTATCACCTTTTAATAATTTAATTTCATAAAAAACTTCTAAAGTATCAGTACTAAAGTTAACAGTTACATATTCTTCTTTTATCCATTCAGCACTCAAAATTATATCTTTATCTAATTTACTATTAAAATCAAACGCTACACCATCTAATTGCCATTCTTTAAATATATAACCTTCTTTTGTAGGTTCAATTGGTTCTTTAACAGTACCATTCTTATCTACAAATTGTGTTAAAATAGCATCTTCACTTCCTGTTTCAAAATTAACAGAATATTTATCTTTATAATACATTGATGAAGATAATATTAAAATTATAAATATTAAAACAAACATCAATATAACAATAAATCTTTTTTTATCCATAATATCACCAAACGACCATTATTATACATTCTTATTGCATTTATGTCAAATTAAAAGAATATATTTTAATAATGAAAAAAACTATCAAATTAATTATATTTTGTATAATAATTTTA